>CBINIO010000317.1:0-5481 GCA_966250725.1 uncultured Chitinophaga sp. | reverse complement strand
GAAATGAAAAAGAACCTCGACCTGAAACGGTCGCACTCCATCGAGGAAGCGATGGAGAATACGGTAACGAAGCTGAAGCAGCGGGGATGATCATTTGTCCAGCTCGCTCAGCAGGCCGGGGAGATCGAGCCGTTCCGTATACATGTCCAGCCCGCCCTGCGCATCCACCGGCCATTGTTCTTTCGGCCGGTCCCAGTACAGTTCCAGGCCGTTGCCGTCGGGATCGTTGAGATACAGCGCTTCCGAAACGCCATGGTCCGCAAAGCCGGTAAACTGCACGCCGGCTTCCGTCAGCCTTTTATAGATCGCCGCCAGGTCTTTCCTTTCAGGATAAAGAATGGCCGCATGATACAGCCCCGCGGCGTTCACGGGCGCGGGCGGCATGCCTTTGCTGTGCCAGGTGTTCAGCCCGATGTGATGGTGATAGCCGCCTGCGGAAATAAAAGCCGCCTGGTGGCCGTACTTGAGCATCAGCTCGAATCCCAGGAGGCCGCAATAAAAATCCAGCGAACGCTGCAGGTCGGAAACTTTAAGATGCACATGCCCGATGCGGGTTTGCGGCGGAACGGTATAGCTCATGAAAGTTGCTGATTTTACATAAAGATAAGCGGTTCCCTCCTTCAACCGGTAATATGTGTTTGTCCGCTGAATCCGGTCGCGCTTGAGAACCGCCTTTTGTATCGAAATATCGAATGGAGATCGCTGTTATCTGATATACCAACAACGAAGCGCTTCACTTTGTTGCCTTCCGGCGGCCGGCGAATGGAAAATTCCGGCGCGGGGCCGCTCAGTGCGCCTTTCGTATTACCAGAACAAACCGGCGAAGAGGAAACCCGCCGCCACCGATCCGCTTACCGCCACGAGGCCGGGTATCATAAAACTGTGGTTCAGCAGGTATTTCCCGATCTGGGTGGTGCCGGTACGGTCGAAGTTGATGGCCGCCAGCAGCGTAGGATAGCCGGGCAGCACAAAATCGCCGTTGGTGGCGGGGAACATCGCCACAAGGTTGTGCGGCGCAATGCCAAGCAATACGCCCAGCGGCATCAAAGCCTTGGTGGTGGCCGCCTGGCTGAACAGCAGCATGCTCAGCACGAACAGCGCGATGGCGAACGTCCAGGGCGCGGCGGTGACCATATCGCCCAATGCATGCTCGATGGTGGCGGCGTGGGCGGCCATGAACGTAGCGCTCATCCACACCACGCCAAAGATGGACACCACCGCCTGCGCACCCGCGGTGAACAGGCTGGCCTTTGCCACGTCCGTCGTGGAGGTTTTGGTGAACAGGAGCATGAGCGCAGCGGCGGCCAGCATCACCAGCTCTATGATCGCGGACATTTTGATGGCGCCGTTCGCGTTGACGGCCAGGTTCGCCGCGCCCGGCTCAAACGCGGGCAGCAGGCCTTTGAACGCGCCCGCCAGCACGATCAGCAGCACGGCGACGGCGAATATGATCACGGAAGTTCTTGCGCCCGGCTTCAGCGGTTTGTCGTCCGACCGTCTTTCCGCGTCGAGCGCGGCGGCAAATTCCGGGTCTTTCATTTTTTCGAGGAACACGGGATCTTTTTCCAGGTCTTTCCCTTTTTTCCATACTACCGCCACACCCGCCAAAATGCCCACCAGGCAGGCAGGGATGCATACTTTTAAAATGTCGCCCGGCACGAGCCCGCCCGGCAAAATGGTGATCATCGCTGCCGTGGCGGCGGAGATAGGGCTCGCCGTAATACCGAGGTGAGCGGCCACCACGGAAATGCTCAGCGGTCTTTCCGGCCGGATGCGTTTTTTGGTAGCCACCTCCGCGATGATCGGCAGCAGCGAATAAGTGATATGCGCGGTGCCGGCGAACACGGTGAAACAAAACGTCACCAGCGGGCCCATCAGCGTGATCATGGAGGGTTTGGAGCGAAGTATCTTTTCCGCGATGCGCACGAGAAAGTCCATACCGCCCGCCGCCTGCATGGTAGCGGCGGTGGACACGACGGCGAGAATGATCAGCATCACGTCTATCGGCGGCTCCCCGGGCCGCATGCGGAATACGAAAACGTATATTGCCAGCGCTGCCATGCCCATTACGCCAAGGCCGATGCCTTTCATCCGGGCGCCAATGAGAATTGCCACTAAAAGAATTGCGAATTGAAGCCAGATCATGTTTTTCGTTGCTGTTTACGATGTGGAATTTAGTGATGCCGTTGCGCTGCCGCCGGTATGGGATGCATGCCCGCATAGCCGTACAAGATATAAATTTTGGCAAAAGTATTCACCTTGCGGATAGCAAATTCCGGGCGCGCGGGCTGCCGGCCGCCTGAGATCCCAGCGGGCGCGCGGCCGCCGGGGATCGTTGTGCGCCGCTTCGATTTAGCCGCTGTACGCGATGATGTTTTGGGCAGATGAAGTTAACAATGGCAAGGGCTACCTGTTAATAAATCTCGGCCGGATCATATTTCCAAAAGTGAAGATCTCGTCCCATTTCTCCTGGGTCACAAGCTGTTTTTCCTTTACAGCGATGTCGTGCACGGACTTGCCGGTTTCCAGCGCCTCGCGCGCGATGGCGGCGGATTTTTCATAACCGAGGATGGGGTTCAGCTGGGTAACGATGCCGATGCTTTGCATCACCATCTGCTGCGTGTGACCGGCGTTCGCCGTGATGCCGTCCACGCATTTTTCGCGGAGGGCGTTGCAGGCATTGGTCATGTAAGTGATGGAAGTGAAGAGCGAGAACGAGATGACAGGCTCCATCACGTTGAGCTGCAGCTGGCCGGCTTCCGCGGCCAGGGTAAGCGTAAGGTCCGCGCCGATCACATAGAACGCGGTCTGGTTCACCACTTCGGGGATCACGGGATTTACCTTGCCCGGCATGATGGACGAGCCCGGCTGCAGCGGCGGCAGGTTGATTTCGTTTAGCCCGCACCGTGGGCCCGACGACAGCAGGCGAAGGTCGTTGCAGATCTTGGAGATCTTCACCGCGGTGCGTTTCAGCACGCCCGACAGCTGCACGTAAGCGCCGGTATCGTTCGTGGCTTCTATCAGGTCGGTGGCGAGCACCAGGTCAAGACCGGTCACATCGCGCAGGTGCTGGGTGACCAGGTGGGGATAGGCTTCCGGCGCGTTCACACTGGTGCCGATGGCGGTAGCGCCCATATTGATCTCGGAGATAAGGCGTTTGCTGTCTTCGATCCGCGCCAGCTCTTCGCGGATATTGGTGGCGAAGGCCCTGAACTCGTCGCCCATGCTCATGGGCACCGCGTCCTGCAATTGGGTGCGGCCCATCTTCAGCACCTGTCTGAATTCTTCGCCTTTGTTCCCGAAGGATTCGGCCAGCCGGTCAAGGCTGGTCTTATAATCGCTCAGCTTATTGATCAGCGCAATGCGGAACGCCGTGGGATACGCGTCGTTGGTGGATTGCGAGCAGTTGACATGATTGTTGGGATGGCAAAACTCGTATTCGCCTTTCTGTTTGCCCATCATTTCCAGCGCGATGTTGGCGATCACCTCGTTGGCGTTCATGTTCACGGAAGTGCCCGCCCCGCCTTGTATCAGGTCGGTGATGAACTGGTCGTTGAACTCGCCTTTTATCACGCGGTCGCAGGCTTTTACGATATAACCCGCGATCTTTTTATCGCATACGCCCAGCTCCGCGTTCGCGAGCGCGGCGGCTTTTTTCACATAGCCGAGGGCCTGTACGAAAAGCGGCTCTACTTTCAGGGGAATGCCGGTGATGTGGAAATTCTCGATCGCGCGAAGCGTTTGTATACCGTAATAAACGTCTTTGGGGATCTCTCTTTCGCCCAGGAAGTCGTGTTCGAGACGTGGTGACATAGCTGACCTTTTCAATAAAACAGCGGGAGCGGGAATTTGTTGGAAGCGCGCCGTTATCGCGGGATGTTCTGGTTCTGGTATTCCAGTCTTATTTTATCGCGTTCCCGCTGGCGGTCTTCCACCTGGCGGTATTTGAAATAAAAAAAGATCGCGAGGAAAAGACAGAGCTTGAACAGGAGGAACGCGGCGAAGAAGATCCATTTCCAGACCTTGTGCACGGTGATAAAGTCGGACTGGTTCGGCGCGATGTTGATAAAAGTATAGTTCTGCTTTTTTTCGGGGCCGGCGCTGGTGTCCGCCCAATCGTAAGGTTGAAGCGTTCGCTGGCGCAGCGATACCGGCGGGGGGTACGCCTCTTCGAAGCAGAGCCTGTGATAGGTATGCTCCACCTCCTGCAATTCCGTTTGCAGTTCGGGGAACTGTGGCAACAGCTTTTCCAGCTCCTCCCTTTCCTCGGGAGTAGACAGGCCAAGCACGTAGCTTTCCACCATTCCACTTGCTATGTATTCTTCAACGTTCAACTGTGTCCTGAAAATGTTCAGTCAATGCTTCCTGTATGCGGCGAAGCACCTGATATCATGTCTAATTCTTTATCCTTTGCATTAACACAAAACAAACACCCTGCTGTATTGTTCGCTGCGGGCATTCATAAAGTGCAGGGTCCACTTCTGCTGTGAGTTATCCATTACCAGTCAATCCGGCTGCGGGCGCTTTTAAGGCCGTTCCCGCGCCATTTTATTAACCACTAAAATAAGGATAATCCCCGGCTTTATGCATGTTCGCCGATATTTTTAGAAATTCTTCCGAAAGTGCGGGCCGCGGGCATGACGATTCCTTCCCGCCGCGCGGCGGGCGCGTTCCCCGAAAATTACCGCCGGCATACATGGTCTTTCCCGCCGTTTTTGTAAATTTATACGGGCTGCCGCCTTAGACAACATGAGCGAGATCAACGATATAGCTTTACTGGACTTACTGAAAGAGGGGGACGAATCTGCCTTTACCGAAATTTACAACCAGTACTGGGAGCGGCTTTATTTCATGGCCCACAAAAGGCTGCAATCCGCGCAGGACGCGGAAGAGATCGTGCAGCAGGTGTTCATGACGCTCTGGCATAAACGCGCTTCCCTTTCCATCCAGTCCTTGCCTTTTTACCTGTCCGCCATGGTCCGGTACGCCATTTACCGTCACTTCGCCAACCAGCAGCGCAATTCCGACCGTTCGGGCAACCTGAAAGCCGTTTCCCCGGAAACCGTGCCGGCTTTCGATATCGACAACCGCCAGCTTATCGATATCCTTAACCGGTTCGCCAACGGGCTGCCGGCCAAATACCGGATCGTGTTCCTCCAGCATAAACTGCTGGACCGGCCGCTGGACGAGGTAGCCAGCGAGCTGGGCGTGTCCGTCCGCACCGCGGAAGGTTATGTTACCCAGGTGATGCAGCTGATGCGCAAACGGCGCGAGTCGCTCGCCATAGCGCTCCTTCTTTTCCTCCTGAAATGATCCCCGGAAAATTTTTTCTCCTTTTTTGCGTACAAATGTTTTTGGCGATGCTCTATATATGTATGGAGCCCCCGCTCCGGATCAACTACACGTAATGGATACAACACAGGTCAAAATCCTGGCGGAAAAATACCTCAACGGCACCGCCACCGACGAAGAGGCCGCGGC
>CBINIO010000316.1:0-5500 GCA_966250725.1 uncultured Chitinophaga sp. | reverse complement strand
CGCTGCGCGTTCGGCAGTACCGGGCGTTTGCAGAAGCGTATCCCGCAGTGAGGAATAAGGATGCCCAAGTGACAGCGCTCCCGGGTCTTTGAGATATTCGCCGCGGCGTTTCAGATGCAGGCCGAACAGCCTGTAAAAAGCATCCGGGAAAAAGCCCGCGGCCAGTATGTCCCCGCCGGGCGGCAGGGTATATTCCAGCGGGTGTTTTAACGGCCCGATGGCGATGCTGTTGGAAATTTCCACGTCCCGGCCGGGCAGATGCACGAGGGCCGGCTTGCCGAGACTGAAGATCAGGACGGTTTGAAACGACGGCGCCAGCGTTTTGCGAACGGGCGCATCGCCTTTGTTGGCGGCAAAATAAAAAGGAGAAAACACCTCTTCCCAATTGGCGGGCACGGGCAGGTTCCCATCCGTATATTTTTCCTGTGCTTCCATACAGGTTATAAATGTACATAAATCAGGGATGATAACCCGCGTCCGCATATTTTTTCCGGTAGGCGAGGGGGCTGTAGGCGGTAACGCTCTTGAACTGGCGGTTGAAGTTGGAAAGCGTCTGGAATCCGCTCTCGTAGCATATCTGCGCGATGTCCCTGTTTTCCTCCAGCAGCAGCTTGCAGCTGTGCCCGATGCGTATCTCCGAAAGAAAATCGGAGAACGTTTTGTTCGCATGCGTTTTGAAATAACGGCTGAAGGAAGTGGGCGTCATGTTCGCGATGGCCGCCACATCGTCCAGCGTGATCTTTTCGCGGAAATTTTTCATGACGTACGCATGCACCTTGTTCATCCGCTCGGTGTCCGAGGCTTTCAGCAGGTTGGTGTAACCCGCGCTGCTGAGCAGCTTGTATTCCCCCGAAGCGGCGAGAAAATGCAATAGCTGCAGCAATGCCAGCACCCCCTCGAAATCCTTGGCGTGAAGCAGCCCTTCCAGCATCCGCGCGGCCTTTTGCTGCGTTTTGCCGATAAAGCGGATGCCCTGCTGCGAACGGGCGAACAATTGCCGTAAACGGTACGCTTCCTTTTTCTGCAGCAGCTCGCGGCCGGGGAAGTCTTCATGGAAATACACCACGATCCCTTCCGTCCACACGGCTTTGTTCCCTTCAAAATATTCATGCCCGCTCTGCCAGAGATGCGGCAGGTTGGGGCCGGTAAACACAAGATCGCCGGGCGTGAAAGGCGTCACATGATCGCCGATGAAACGAGTGCCCGTACCGCGCAACACCACGAACAGCTGGTACTCGGAATGAAAATGCCAGTTGGGATCGAAATGCGGGGCTTTGAGGTATTTCACCTCGAAAGACCTGTCGGGCGAAATGCGCGATTTCTGCAAAGGTGCTTTCATTATTTCCAATCATTTATCATGAAAAAATGGCTTTTCTTGTTTTGTATGACAAAATAAAGTCAAAAACCGACAATATTCAGGAAAGGCTTGTTTTTATTTATTTGGAAATTCGGATCAGAATCAATTGACCCATGAATATCCGTTTCCACGTTTGCTTTTTTTTGCTGGTCGCACTGACCGCTTGCAGCCAGCCGCGCAGCGGCGCCATCGAAGTGCTTTTTCTCGGTCATGCCAGCGAACATCATCATTCGGAAAAGTTTATGCCCATGCTGGCTTCCGCGCTGGCGCCCGAAGGCATTCATTTTACCTACACGAACGATCCTGCTTCGCTGAACGACGAGAACCTTGCGCGCTTCGACGCCCTGGTGATCTACGCCAATCACGATTCCATCACCCCGCAGCAGGAAAAAGCGCTGGTGGAATTCGTAAAGTCGGGCAAAGGTTTTGTGCCGCTGCACTGTGCCAGCTACTGTTTCAGGAATTCCCCCGCATATATCGATATGGTGGGCGGACAGTTTCAGAACCACGATACGGGCACTTTCACCGCTGCCATCATTAATAAGGAACACCCGGTCACAAAAGGACTGAAAGAGTTTTCCACCTGGGATGAAACCTATGTGCACACCCGCCTGAGCGACGACCGCACGGTGCTGATGGAAAGGGTGGAAGGCGTTCACCGCGAACCCTGGACCTGGGTGAAGGAATACGGCAAAGGCCGCGTGTTTTACACGGCCTACGGTCACGACGAACGCACCTGGAACAATCCCGGTTTTCACGAGCTGGTGCGCAACGGCATTCTCTGGGCGGTGGGCGACAAAACACGCGCGCGTTGGGAGAAATACAGGAAGGAATTACCCACGCTCGCGTACCGCGATGAAGCCAACATACCCAATTACGAAAAACGCGATCCCGCCCCAAGATACCAGGAACCGTTATCGCCCGAAGCATCTGCCAAACTGATACAGGTGCCGCCCGGCTTCGATCTCGAACTGTTCGCCTCCGAGCCGGACATCATCAATCCCATCTCGATGGCATGGGATGAAAAAGGCAGGTTGTGGGTGATCGAAACGGTGGATTACCCGAACTCGGTGCGCGACGATAAAGGCACCGGCGACGACCGCATCAAAATATGCGAAGACACGGACGGGGACGGCCGCGCGGACAAATTCACCATCTTCGCGGACGACCTCAACATACCCACCAGCCTGGTATTCTGGAACGACGGCATCATCGTGTCGCAGGCCCCGCATTTTTTATATCTCAAAGACACGAACGGCGACGGCAAAGCGGACGAACGCAGCATCCTGATCAACGGCTGGGGAACGTTTGACACGCATGCCGGTCCGAGCAACCTGCAATACGGCATGGACAACCACATCTGGGGAGCCGTGGGTTACTCCGGCTTCAAAGGCACGGTGGGCGGTTCTTTCAGGGAATTCGGGCAAGGATTTTACCGTTTCTCCCCCGACGCAAAATATTTTGAAGTAATGGCCCGCACCAGCAACAACACCTGGGGACTGGCGTTCACGCCGCAGAACGATGTGTTCGGCTCCACGGCCAACAATACGCACAGCGTGTTCATGGGCATCCCGCAAAAAGCGCTGCAGGGCGTGGAAGGCGCGCCCATCAGCGGCAGCGTGAAGATCGACGGGCACTACGCGATGCATCCGATCACGCAGCATGTAAGACAGGTGGACGTGTTCGGCGGTTTCACCGCGGCATCGGGACATTATTTTTATACGGCCGACAGTTACCCGGAAGAATACAAACAGGCCGCGTTCGTATGCGAGCCCACCGGTCACCTCGTGCACATTGCGAAGATCGAAAAACACGGCGCAGGCTTTATAGAAAAAGACGGCTGGAACCTGTTCGCCGGCGCGGACGAATGGGTAGCGCCCGTGGAAGCGAAAGTAGGGCCTGACGGCGCGGTATGGGTGCTGGACTGGTACAATTTCATCGTGCAGCACAATCCCACGCCGACGCCCGAACGCGGCGGCTATAAAGCGGAAACCGGCAAAGGCAACGCATACGAAAACCCGCTGCGCGACAAAACGCACGGCCGCATCTGGCGCGTGGTGTACCGCGAAGGGAAGAAACCAAAGAAGCTGGAACTGTCCAAAGACAAACCGGACGGCCTGCTGAACGCGCTGGAAAACGAGAACCTTTTCTGGCGCCTCACCGCGCAGCGTTTGCTGGTGGAGCGCAACGACAAAGCGGTAGTGCCCGCGCTGCAAAAGCTCGCGCAAACCGGTGGTCCGGCCGCATTGCACGCCCTCTGGACGATAGACGGGCTGGGCGCTACAGCGGAATCGCGCAAGGTGCTGCAGGATGCTTTACAACACAAAGACCCGGCTGTACGCAAGGCAGCCATACAGATATTGGGTAAATACCCGCGCGGTGAACAGGAAATACTCGCTTCAGGCATCCTCAAAGATCCGGATGCCAACACCCGGCTGGCCGCCATCGTGTCGTTAACCGAAGCCCCGCCTTCGGAAGCCATCGGCCGCGAATTGTTCAACCTAAGCGTTGAAGACGCCGTAAAGCAGGACGAATGGTTGTCAAAAGCCGTGTATGCAGCGGCCAGCCGTCATCGTAAAGGGTTTATCAGCGCCTTTATGGCGGCGAACCCGGCGTTCAGCGTTAAATCTCCCGCGGCGGCCGACCGCTCGGCCGTCACGCTCGACGATGCTGGCTGGAAGGAAATGAAGCTGCCCACGCACATCGAGGACGCCGGGCTTGACATGGACGGGGTGATCTGGTTCCGCCGCGTGATAGACGTACCCGCATCGGCGGCGGGCAAAAAAGCGGTGTTGTCGCTCGGCCCTATCGATGATTCGGATGAAACCTTCGTGAACGGCGTATCCATCGGGAAAACCGTCAACGCATGGTCGAAGCCACGCAGTTATGTTATTCCCGCCGGCGTGTTAAAAGCGGGGAGGAACGTGATCGCGGTACGGGTGGAAGACACGGGCGGCGGCGGCGGTATTTACGGCAGACCGGGCGGTCTGCACCTGGATGCGGGCGGTGTGAAGATACCGCTCACCGGCGCCTGGAAGTACGAGGTGGAAATCGCAAGAGGCGGCAGCCGCCAGCTGTTCAGGGATGCGACGCTGGGCGAAGTGTTTGTGCGCACTTACCTGAACAAGCAGGACGTGCCGGTGGAAGGCGCGTCCGTTGCAGGCGCCACCGTGATCCACCTCAAGGTGATCAAGAACGAAATGAAATACGACCTGAAGAACTTTACCGTGCCGGCGGGCAAACCGGTGGAGATCATATTTGAGAACCCGGACTTTATGCAGCACAACCTCGTGATCACGCAGCAGGGGGCGCTTGAAGCGGTGGGCCGCTCGGCGGACAAGCTGGCGGCGGACCCGAACGGCGCTGAAATGCAGTACGTGCCTTCCATGCCGGAAGTATTGTTTTCCACGAAGCTGGTCAACCCGCAGGAAAGCGTAACGCTGCGTTTCACCGCGCCGGCCAAACCGGGCGACTACCCTTATGTATGCACTTTCCCCGGTCACTGGCGGATCATGAACGGCGTAATGAAAGTTGCGCAGCCCTAAAAACGAAACCATATGTTGAACGATATCCGTCTCGGCGCAAGCACCTGGCTGTGGACTTCGCCTTTCACCACGGACACCGTGGCGCTTTTCCCGAAGATCAAAGCGATGGGGTACGACGCGGTGGAAATACCGGTGGAATACCCCGAACAGATCGACGGGCCCACCGTGAGGAAGGCGCTGGAGGACAACGGGCTGGAACCCGTGGTGTGCGGCGCTTTTGGCCCTACGCGCGATCTCACGCACGACGATCCTGTTGTGCACGAACGCTGCTTTGCTTACATCCGCCGATGCTTCGACCTTTGCAACGCATGGGGCGCGGGTTTTGTGGCGGGGCCGATGTATTCCGCCGTGGGCAAGGCGCGCATGGTGCCGCCGGAGCAGCGGAAGCGGGAATGGGAGCTCGCTGTGCGCAACCTCCGGAAAGTTTGCGTGGAAGCGCAGGCCGCTGGATTGCAGATCGCCCTCGAACCGCTGAACCGTTTCGAATCCGACCTGGTGAACACGGCGGAAGACGTGAAACGATTGGTGACGGACATCGGTCATCCCGCCGCGGGCATCCTGCTGGACGGGTTTCATATGTCGATCGAGGAAAAAAGCA
>CBINIO010000315.1:0-5502 GCA_966250725.1 uncultured Chitinophaga sp. | reverse complement strand
TCGCCATCCTGCTCGCCACCCCGCTTAGCTGGTACGCCACGGAACAATGGCTGCAGGGATATGAATACCGCGTTGCGATAACATTCTGGGTATTCGCCGCGGCAGGCGGCATGGCCGTGCTGGTGGCCATTTTCACCATCGGCCTGCAATCCGTGAAAGCCGCGCTGGCCAACCCCGTGCGAACGCTGAAAACCGAATAATTATGGACAGGATGATTTCAAGAATCGGTAAAACGCCGAGTTTCCGGTCTGTAAAGGCTGCATTGCTCAACCCCGTGCGCCCGCTGCGCCCGGAATAAAAAATGGCCGCTTATGATCCGCAACTACCTTAAAATAGCGCTGCGTAATTTGTGGAAACACAAAACGAATACCTTTATCAACCTGCTGGGGCTTACGGTGGCGTTCACCATTTGCCTGCTGTTGCTGCTGAGCGTGTATTTCGAATTTTCTTTCAACAAGTTCCACTACCAGCCGCATAACCTTTACCGGGCCTATTTTAAAGTACAGTTGCCGGAAAAGCCGTCGCTGCAGCCCTCCATGCCGGAGCCGCTGCTCAAAGAGCTGAAAAGCCAGTTCCCGGCGGTACAGGCCGCCACGCGTTATAACCGGAACGGCGCAGAGATCGTATACAACGGCAAACATTTTTTCCAGGAAATGGCTTTCGCCGACCCGGATTTTTTTACGATGTTCAGCTTCCCGCTGGAAAAAGGCAATGCCGCGCAGGCTTTGGCCGGGCTGGACAACATCGTGCTGTCGCATGCAGCGGCGGCGGCGATTTTTGGCGGTGAAGATCCCATCGGCAAGCAGCTGCGCGTGCAAAGCGGCGGCCCCTGGAAAGTGCTCACCGTAAGCGGCGTGGCGGCAAAAGTGCCCGTTACCTCCAGCATCAAGTTCGACGCCGTGGCGCGTTTCGAGCATGGCTTCACCTATCCGTCCACCGTCGGCAACTGGGACGCCACCAACCACGACGTGATCCTCCGCCTCCGCGAAGGCGCGGACGTGCAGGCGTTTGAAAAGGCCCTGCGCGGGCTCATGCATCTTCAATACAAAGACTACATCAGCGACCTGAAAAGGGACGGGGCCAGGCCCGCGCCCAACGGGGAATACATCGAGCTGCTCATGCAGCCCTACCTGGATATGCATACGGACACCAGCATGCGCGGCGTGGGCGACACCATCGGCCGCTCGTACCTGTATCTTTTATTGTCCGTGGCGGTATTCGTGATGTTCATCGCCTGTATCAACTTTATCAATCTTTCCGTCGGCCGTTCGTTTACCCGTTCCCGTGAGGTGGGCCTGCGCAAAACGCTTGGCGCCATGCCCGCGCAGGTAGCCATCCAGTTCTGGGGCGAAGCGGCCATCATCTGCGCGCTCGCGCTTTGCATCAGCATACCTTTGTTTTATTTCCTGCTGCCGCATTACAAGCTGATCTTCGGCAGCAGCATCGATACCGGCGTACTGTTTCACCCCGGCATCATCGCTTCTGTGGCGGGCTGCTTTCTGCTCGTAACGCTGCTGGCGGGCGGCTATCCCGCGCTGGTGATGACGCGCATGGACCCCGTGCACATCCTCAAAGGCAAGCTGAAGCTGAAGACCTCCGGCAGCCTGCGCAACGGGCTCATCATCGGGCAGTTCGCCATCGCCATACTGCTGATCGGCTGCACGCTGGTAGCCTGGAAGCAGCTGAACTACCTGCGCGCCCGCCCCCTGGGCTACAACAGCACGCAGGTGGTGAGCATCCCCGTAGGGCAGGAGGTAAACGGCCGCGAAGCCATGGAGCTGCTGCGGCAGAAGCTGGACGCGGAACCTGCCGTGCTGAGCGTTTCCGGTCTTTCGAAAAATATGGGCGTGGGCATCGACGGCAGCGATTATTCCTTTTCGATCGGTTTCGATTACAAGAACAGGGCCGTGACCATGGAATGGCTGAACGTCGGCTACGACTTCACCAAAACGATGGAACTGCCCATGGCGGCGGGCCGCGACTTCTCGCGCAATTTCCCGACGGACAGCAGCGGCATCGTGATCAACGAGCAGATGGCGCGGAAGATGGGCGTGAAAGACCCGGTGGGCGAGCTGCTGCAGATAGAAGAGCTGGGGCTGCCGCTGAAAGTGATCGGCGTGGTGAAGGACTTCAATTTCCAGAGCCTGCGGCGGCCGGTGGAACCCATGGGCCTCGTGATGTACAAGGAAATGCCCGTCAATTACCTGCTCGTAAAAGTGCGGCCGGACAACCTGCCCGTTATCATGGACAAGCTGAAAAAGGTATGGGCGCAGATCGCGCCGCGCTCGGAGTTCAGGGGCAGCTTCCTCGACGAGAACATCAACCGGCAATACAACCGCGAAGAAAAGTTCACGCAGATTTTCGTATATGCGGCGGCGGTAGCCATCGTGCTTTCCTGCCTCGGCCTCTTCGCGCTGGCCGTGCTCGCCATCATGCAGCGCACGCGCGAGATCGGCATACGCAAGGCGCTGGGCGCTTCAGCGGGCAGCATCGTGCAGCTTATCACAAAAGATTTTGTAAAGCTCATCGTCATCGCGATGATCATCGCCACGCCGCTGGCCTGGTATTTTATGAGCATCTGGCTGAAGGATTTTGCTTTCAGCGTGCGCATCCAATGGTGGTGGCTGCTGGCCGCCGGTATGCTGGCGCTCGCCGTGGCGCTCTGCACCATCGGTTACCAGTCGCTCAAAGCCGCTTTCGCCAACCCCGTGAAATCCCTTAAAACGGAATAAAAAATGTGGAGAAATTACATCAAGATCGCCTGGAGGAACCTCTGGAACAACAAAGTGTTCGGCATCATCAACATCACCGGTCTTACCATCGGCCTCACCTGCTGCATGTTCATCCTGCTGTGGGTGGCCAACGAATGGAACTTCAACCGCAACCACGACCACCTCGACGATATTTACCAGGTGTATGAGCACCAGTATTATTCCCACGGGGAAATACTTACGGTATCGGCCACGCCCGGCCCGCTGGCTGACCAGCTGAAGGCCGAAACGCCCGGCATCCTCCGGTCCGGTCATCTTTCCTGGTCCGGTGAAAAACTGTTTTCAGCGAACGACAAACACCTGAAATTCGACGGCCAGTACGCCAACAACGATTTCCTGCATGTGTTTTCCCTGCCTTTCGTCGAAGGCGATCCCGCCACCGCGCTCAAAGGACCCAACGATATTTTGCTCACCGAAACCATGGCCAAAAGCCTGTTTGGCGATGTCAGGGCCGTAGGGCAGATACTGCGGGTGGACAATAAGGAGGATTACATGGTATGCGGCGTGATAAAAGACCTTCCCGCCAATTCGTCCTTCACCTTCAGATGGCTGCTGCCCTTCACGCGGCTGGTGCAGGAGTATGAGTGGCTGAAGGACTGGGACAACAATGCGCCGCGCACTTATGTACGCATCGATCCGAAAGCGGATTTTAACAAAGTGAACGCCCGTGCGAAAGGCGTCATCCAGCGGAACAATTCCGATTCCAAAACGGACGTGTTCCTTTATCCCTTCCAGGACATTTACCTGCAGGGCCAGTTCAGCAAAGGCCAGCTCACCGGCGGGCGCATCGAATATGTAAGACTGTTTATCGTGGTGGCCATTTTTGTTTTGCTGATCGCCTGCATCAACTTTATGAACCTTTCCACCGCGCGCGCCATCCAGCGCAGTAAAGAAGTGGGCGTGCGGAAAAGTATCGGCGCGGGGCGCTCTTCGCTGATCTCGCAGTTTCTCGGCGAATCTTTCGCGATGGTGTTCATCGCCTCCGCATTGTCCGTATTGCTGGTATGGGTGCTGCTTCCTGCGTTTGAAACGATGGTGAACGTAACGCTGACCGTAAAGGTATTTACCTGGTACAACCTGCTGGGGCTCTTTTTCCTGGCGCTTTTCACCGGTTTTGTGGCCGGCAGCTACCCGGCGTTTTATCTTTCATCCCTCGATCCCGTGGCCACGCTCAAGGGCGGCATGCTGCGGCTGCGCGCAAGCGCCATCTGGCTGCGGAAAGGATTGGTGGTGTTCCAGTTCGTGATCTCCACCGTGCTCATCGTGGCCGCGTTCCTGATCCACCAGCAGATCAAATTCATCAAGAACAGGAACCTCGGTTTGAATAAAGACCAGGTAGTGTATATTCTCAACGAAGACAAGATACAACAGAACGAGGACGCGTTCCGCAACGAGCTTTCGGGTATGCCGGGTATTGTGGCCCTGAGTACGTCCGACCAGCTGCCCATCAGCATCGGCAGCAACTTCCAGGGCGTTTCATGGCCGGGCAAAGGCGCTGACGAATCGGTGCTGATTGATTACCTCTGGGTGGGTTACGATTTTGAAAAAACGATGCAGCTGGAAATGATCGAAGGAAGGACGTTTTCATCCGCCTACCCCACCGACCGGCAGGGGCTGGTGATCAACGAAACGGCGGTAAAGCTCATGAAATTGCAAAAACCTTACGTAGGCAAGCTGCTGACCGTAAACGGCGAGCAGCGGCCGATCATCGGCGTGGTGAAAGATTTTTCCAGCCGTCATGTTTCCCGTAAAACCGCGCCCACCCTGCTGCGGTATTCCAGCGGCACCAACCGCTTCGTGCTGGTGCGCGTGGACCCCGGCAATATGGACGCCGCGCTGGCAAGCCTCCGCTCCGTCTACAAAAAATTCAACCCGGAATATCCTTTCAGCGTAAAATACCTCGACGAATCTTTTGCGAAAATGTATTCCAGTGAGCAGGTGATCGCGCGCCTGAGCGCCTGCTTTACCGCGCTGGCGATCCTTATCGCCTGTCTCGGGCTGTTCGGTCTTGCTACTTTCACCGCGCAGCAGCGCACCAAGGAGATCGGCATCCGCAAAGTGCTGGGCGCCACCATCGCGCAGATACTCGTGCTGCTGAGCAAGGAATTTCTCCGGCTGGTGCTCATCGCCGTGGCGATCGCCATGCCGCTGGCGGCGTATTTTATGCACGACTGGCTGAACAAGTTCGCGTACCATGTGGAGGTGTCGTGGTGGGTATTCGCGCTCACGGCACTGCTTGCGATCACGCTCGCGATGCTCACCGTCAGCTACCAGTCCGTGAAAACCGCGCGGATGAATCCCGTTAAATCCCTAAGAACCGAATAATATGCTCAGGAACTACATCAGGATCGCGCTGCGGAACCTTTGGAAGAACAGGCTCATGTCCGCCGTGAACATTCTCGGTCTCAGCGTAGGCATCAGCGCCGCGTTGGCGATCTGGATGATCGTGCATTACGATCTTTCGTTCGACCTCTTCCACCAGCACCGCGACCGCATGGATCAGCGCGCGCTCCCAGTCGCCGCTCGTCAGGCCCCAGCCCACCAGCGTGATGGCGGCGATCACCAGCACCGCCGGCACGAACACCGCGCTCACCTGGTCCACCAGGCGCTGGATCGGCGCCTTGTGGGCCTGCGCCGACTCGACCAGCCGGACGATGCGCGACAGCGTGGACTCGGCCCCCAGCGCGGTGACCTCGACCAGCAACAGGCCCTCGCCATTGACCGCGTCGTC
>CBINIO010000314.1:0-5508 GCA_966250725.1 uncultured Chitinophaga sp. | reverse complement strand
AATTCAGGCTGGGCTTCAAAGTGGAGCAGCGCATCAACCTCATGTACAGGATGGTGGTGGAAGACATGGTGCGCAACAAGGAGGTGAACATCACGAGCCGGTACGAATCCCTCAGCAAAAACAACGTGGTCGGCGACTTCCAGTTTATCGTAATGGAAAAATTCCTTTCCCACGACAACGACCTGCCGCTGCACGAGCGCCTCATTATGCGGCTGTATTTTATGCTGAAAAAGATCGGGCTGTCTGAAGAACGTGGTTTTGGCCTCGATTCCAGCTATGTGACCATCGAAAAATTCCCGCTGGTGGTGGCGCCCGTCACCAATCTGCAGCTGAAACGCGTGGAAGACCGTTACCGTTACGATATCGAATAAGCGGGTTGCAGGAACGCGCAATAGGTGTTATATTGTGAGCTTCCAAACATGCTACTCGTTATGCTAAAACACGTTTCTGCCATGGGCCTGTCCCTGGCGTTTACCCTCACTTTATATGCGCAGCACGGCCCATCCGCCGATTACAAAGAGCTGAAAGACCCGCGCACCGTTGACCAGGCTGCGTGGAGCGGCGTAAAACCCGGTATGAACATCGCTTTCGGCAGCGCCGATGTGCGTTACGACAAAATCTTCGCGCCTGAATCCCGCTCGCTGCGCGACAGCTGGAATACCAAAGCCTGGAAAGGAGAGAAGGTACATACCCAGTTCGTGCTTTATTCCACCACGCCCGAAACGGGCATTACGGTAACCGTTAGCGACCTCGCCGGCGACAAGGGCGGCAGGATACCCGCGGCGGCCGTTACTACCGGTTTTATAAGATATGTGATGACGGACGAGCTGAACCCCGACGGCGGAGGCTGCGGCCATCGCAAGCCCGGCCAGTTCGATTCTTCGCTGGTGGCGGACGGCATCGACTTTATCAAAAGCGTCAACATAGCTGCACATACCACGCAGCCCGTTTGGCTGAGCGTGACGGTGCCCCCGCAAACGCCCGCCGGTACTTATTCCGGCAGCGTACAGGTGAAAAACGGCCAGGGCGTTGCGCTGAAATCATTGCCTTACCGGATCACCGTGATCGACCGCACGCTGCCCAAACCGCAGGACTGGGCCTTTCACCTCGACCTCTGGCAAAGCCCTTACGCCATCGCGCGCGTACACAACACGCCGCTGTGGAGCAAAGCGCATTTCGACGCCATGAGGCCATATATGAAAATGCTCGCCGCCGCAGGGCAGAAAGTGATCACCACGAGCATCATTTACGATCCCTGGAACGGGCAGACCGAAGATATTTACGGCGACATGGTGAAATGGACGAAAAAGAAAGACGGCAGCTGGGATTTTGATTATACCGTGTTTGACAAATGGGTGAGCTTTATGCAGGAAACAGGCATCAAAAAGGAGATCGCCTGCTTCAGCATGATCCCCTGGAACCTGAAATTCTATTACTTCGACGAAAGCACCGGTAAAAACGAAGTGCTCGTCGCCAAACCCGGCACACCGGAATATGCAAAGCACTGGAGCCCCATGCTGGCTGACTTTGCCAAACACCTGAAGTCGAAAGGCTGGTTCGACATCACCTGCATCGCGATGGACGAACGCCCGATGGAGGCCATGCAAAGCGCTCTTAAAGTGATACGCGCTGTGGACAAGAATTTCAAGGTGTCGCTCGCGGGCAATTATCACAAAGAGCTGGTGGCCGATATCTATGATTACTGCGTTGCTTCCGGCCAGGATTTTACAAAAGAAGAAAGAAGCCGCCGTCTTGCGAAAGGATGGCCTACGACTTATTACACCTGCTGCGTGGAAGGTTTCCCGAACACGTTCACGTTCTCTCCGCTGGCGGAGTCCGCGTGGCTGGGCTGGCACGCCGCCGCAAAAAATTACACCGGCTACCTGCGCTGGGCGTACAATAGCTGGGTGAAAGAACCGCTGAAGGACTCGCGTTTCCGCACCTGGGCCGCCGGTGATACTTACCTTGTATATCCCGGCCCGCGTTCGTCCATGCGGTTTGAAAGAATGATCGAAGGCATACAGGCGTATGAAAAGATCAGGATACTGAAAGCGGAAGGCAAAGGCCCGCAGCTGGAAAAGATCCTGTCCACCTTTGAATTGAAAGCGCTGAAAGGCAAAAAGGCAGGCGATATGGTGGACGCGGGAAATGCCGTGCTGAACTCGCTTTGATACGACTTACATCATCTTGAAAGCATAAAAAAACCTCCGAGGAATCGGAGGTTTTTTTTAACACAACTAAAAAACAATCAAACTAATATCTTCATCTTTACGATTCGTCTTTTCATCAGTCCGGCTTTTTCCCGTCTAAGAAGGTATTGATCGTGTTGATCTCTGCCTGGTTATCTGAGCTGTCGCCCACGGTGTACCCGGAGAGGAACTGCTCCGCGGAGCCCGCGCCGTTGTCGAGGTCCACGTTCCTGCGGAGGTAAGCGGGCACGTTCTCGATCTCCTGGTTATTCTCCATGTTCTTCACGTTAAAGCTGATGCTGCGCAGCTTGGCCACTCTTTCCATCTGTTTGCGTTTCTGCTCCTCGGCCTGCTCGTCCAGCAGCTGCTGCGGCTGGTATGGCGGCGTCTGCTGAACAGGCTGCGGTTGTTCAACGGGTTCCGGTTCTGCCGCGGGCTCGTCCTTGAACACCATTTTCATTTCTTCCTGCTGGTTGTTCGCCGGTTCCACGTAAATGTTGGAAGGCCGGTTGAGGTAACCGCCGGAAACGGAGCCGGCGGCGGGAGCGGAGGGCTGCTGCGGCGTTTGCTGCACGGGCTGCGGTTGAGGCTGCGCCTGCTGCTGTGGTTGCGCGGGCTCGTCTACCGGCTCGATGTTGAGCGTGTAGGTTTCGCGTTCGGGCTGCGGTTCGGGCCGCGTGAAAGAAACGGCGGGCGCGGGATGCGTTACCTGCGGCTCCATGAGCGTGGGCGCCATCACGTCCTTGATCCCTTCGTCCGGTTCGTCGGAGAAAAGCATCGCCTGGCTGTTCATTTTCTTTTCGTCGCCTTCCTGCCCGAGCGTCATCACGATCTTCGGTTCTTCTTTTACGACCTGTGCCGCGGCGGCGGGTTTCTGCTGCTGGATCGGGTTCTGCTCAAAACCGGTGGCGATGATGGTCACGCCGAGGTTGCGTTCCAGCGTCTGGTCATAACCCACGCCGAGGATCACGTCGCAATCCTCGCCGGCCATGCTTTGCACATAGGCCTGTATGGTGTCCATCTCGTCGAGGGTGTGTTCGAACTCGCCTTCGGCGGAAGAAATATTGATGAGGATCCATTTGGCTCCCTTGATGTCGTTGTCGTTCAGCAGCGGGGAAGTAAGCGCCTCCTCGATGGCTCGCTGCGCGCGGTATTCGCCTTCGGCCACGGCTGCGCCGAGAATGGCTACGCCGCCGTTGCGCATCACGGTGCAAACGTCCGCGAAGTCAACGTTGATCTGGCCGGTGCTGTTGATCACATCGGTGATACATTTGGCGGCCGTTGCCAGCACGTTGTCCGCCTTTTCGAACGCGGCCTTGAACTTCAGGTCGCCGAATTTCTGGCGGAGCTTGTCGTTGGAAATGATCAGCAGCGTGTCCACATAATCTTTCAAACGGTTGATGCCTTCTTCCGCCTGCAGCATTCTCTTTTTTCCTTCGTAGGAAAAAGGAGTGGTAACGATGCCGACGGTAAGAATGCCCAGCTCTTTGCATATTTTGGCGATGATGGGCGCGCCGCCGGTGCCGGTGCCGCCGCCCATGCCTGCGGTGATGAACGCCATTTTGGTGTTCACCTCCAGTATCTTTTTGATTTCTTCAAAAGACTCCTCCGTTGCCTGCTCGCCGATACGCGGATTGGCGCCGGCGCCGAGGCCCTGCGTAAGATGCGGGCCCAGCTGCACTTTATTGGGCACAGGGCTGTTCGCTATCGCCTGCGCATCGGTATTGCAGATGATGAAGTTCACCCCGTCGATGTTCTGGCTGAACATGTGGTTCACCGCATTGCTACCACCGCCACCAATGCCTATCACTTTGATGATGGAGGATTTTTCCTTTGGAAGATCAAAATGTATCATGACTCTTTCTCTTTAATTGGGTTAGTATTTGGTGTACCGTTTTTCCTACGCTACTGTTTTTTTGACCGTGTTTAAAAAATTGTATCATTCATGCAACAATCACGCCATGCTGTTACAGCTTGGCGTCTTCCTCTTCGGTGAACATGTCGATGATCTTTGTTTTCATCCTGTCCAGGAAACCTTTGAGGGAAGCGTTGCGTTCCGCCGCTTTCCGGCGCTGGCGCGCGTCCGCCGTTTCTTCCGTTTGTTCTTCTTCCGACCAGTCCTCGTTCTCTTCCGCCATTCTCGATGCTTTTTCTTTTGCGAGGTAGCTGGTGTTGATCTTGATGTAGTTCTCTTCCAGCGCGCGTTTATCGTTCTCGTAGTCGTTGTATCCTTTCAGGATGAGGCCCACGCAGGTGGCGTACATGGGCTTGGTCAGCTCATCGGTATGACCGTTGGCGAGGTGCTCGTTCGGGTAGCCGATGCGCGCGCTCACGCCGGTGTTGTATTCGGTGAGCTGGATGAGATGTTTCAGCTGTGAACCGCCGCCGGTAAGGATAATGCCGCCGTTGAGCATCTTGTTGTCCATGCCGATCTGCTTGAGGTGGTACACCACGAAGTCGAGGATCTCGCTCATCCTGGCCTGGATGATGTGCGCCAGGTTTTTCACGGAGATCTCTTTCGGGCTCTGGCCGCGGAGGCCGGGGATGGTGATGTACGCGTTGTTCTTCGCTTCATCGGCCAGCGCGTAGCCGAACTGCACTTTCATCTGCTCGGCCTGCGTTTTCAGCACGCCCAGACCGTTCTTGATATCGTTGGTAATGTTTTCGCCGCCGTAAGGGATCACCGCGGTATGTTTCAGCACGCCTTCGTAGAACACGGCGAGGTCGGTAGTGCCGCCGCCGATGTCCACGATCGCAACGCCCGCTTCAAAGTCCAGGTCGCACATAACGGCCGCGGCGGAAGCCAGCGGCTGCAGCACGAGGTCTTTGATGCGCAGGCCGGATTTCTCCACGCTGCGGTTGATGTTGCGGATGGCGTTCTTGTCGCCGGTGATGATGTGGAAGTTCGCGCCCACTTTCACGCCGCTCATCCCGATGGGATAGGTGATGTTCTGCAGGCTGTCCACGATATACTGCTGCGGGATCACGTCGATGATCTGGTCGCTTGCGGGAATGACGGTCTTGTACTGATCGTTGATCAGCTGGTCGATGTCTTTCTGCGAAATTTCCGCGTCGGTGTCGCTGCGCACGATGTCGCCGCGCGTTTGCAGGCTTTTGATATGATGGCCGGCGATACCAACGTACACTTCGTTGATCTCGAGGTTCGGATTGGATGCGTAGCAGTTTTCCAGGGCCTGGCGGATGGCCTTTATTGTTTGATCGATGTTCAGTACCATGCCGTGCTGTACACCAAATGATGGGGCTTTCCCGAATCCGAGGATTTCCAGTTTCCCGTATTCATTCTTCCTTCCTGCGATGG
>CBINIO010000313.1:0-5526 GCA_966250725.1 uncultured Chitinophaga sp. | reverse complement strand
TCTGATCAGCGCGCAATACCAGATGAAGATCTTTTCAGGAATGTATTGCCGGGGAAAACGGAATGATAAGAACCGTTTGCCCCTGAAAGGCGTCAAAAGCGGGCTGATGATATAACGAAAGGGCTGCGCGAACATGTTTCGCGGCACAACGTTCAGCGCGGGGTCCTGCCTGGCTTCCAGCGAATAAAGCTGGTGCAGCGATTGCTCGTCGTGGCGTTTGCGCTGCTTGGCCGTAAGCGTCGACAGGCTGATCTCGTCGTCCACCAGCTTTTTCAGGCAGATGTTGTGCGTCGCCAGCGTCAGCATAGCGCCTATCACCAGTATTTTGAAAGCAAATGCTGATAACAGGAGGCTATTATGATAGATCTTCCAATTTTTCATACGGCTGAAGAGCGATGCGCTAATGTATAAAAATTTCACTACAATGCGAAGCCGGGCTGTAATGCAGATGGGGCGGCCCCTTCCGGAGAAAGGCCGCCCCATCTGTCAGTATGTTCCCGTTTATTGGACCGCATTGGTGCTGTCCGTAGCGGACTCCGGCGCTTTTTCGATCAGGTCCATGAACTGGTCGAGCTTTGGCGTGATGATGATCTGCGTACGCCTGTTCCTCGTCTTACCCGCATCCGTATCGTTCGAAGCGATCGGGTTGTATTCGCCGCGGCCGCCGGCGGTGAGCCTTTTCGGGTCCACGCCGTAATCGTTCTGCAGCGATTGCACCACGGACGATGCACGCAGGGCGCTGAGGTCCCAGTTGTTGCGGATATTCTTCTGCGAAATGGGCACGTTGTCCGTATTACCCTCTATCAGCACTTCATATTCCTTGTAGTCCTTGATGATCTTCGCGATCTTGCTCAGCGTTTCGCCGGCCGCGGGCGATATCTCGTAGCTGCCGGATTTGTAGAGCATGTTGTCGGACAGGGAAATGTACACTACGCCTTTCAGCACCTGCACGTCCACGTCGCGCATTTCTTCCCTGCTGAGCGAGCGGGTGAGATTGTTGGTGAGCACGAGGTTGAGCGAATCGCTTTTGTTCTTGGTGTTCACCAGGTGCTGTATGTAACGGTTGGACGCATTGATCTCGTCCACCAGCTTGGAAATATTGACATTACCCTGGCTGGTGGAGTTCAGGCATTTGTCCAGCGCCGCCTGCAAAGCGGCCACGCTCGTACGTTGCGCGGCGATCTGCTCTTCCAGGCTCTGTACTCTCGTGTTCGCCCCCGAAAGGTCGCGCCGGGCGGCCTGGTATTTACCGTCCAGCTCCCTGTTCTGGTTTTGAAGCTGGGAGTAGCTGGACTGCAATGCGGCGAATTTTTTGTTGCTCACGCAGCCCGTACCCAAAACAACCACGGCCAGCATGGCGGACGATAACAACGGTATCTTCATATTCTCGATATTTAATATAAATTATCACATTAACACTGTCATGCTTGCAAAGGTTGTGCCATTAAGGGGAAGCAGGTCTCATTGATCGACATAAACCACTCATTGGCAAGTTATTGCACGGCCGTTGACCGGCCTCTTTCCCGCCACGTATACCACCAATTCCGCCAGATATAAACTCAGGGCTTGCCGGGCGCGTTATAAAGATTAAATTAAGGAGACCTTCAATCCACTTGTATGAAAACGATCCTGTATTGCATCAGCCTTTTGCTGCTCGCCGGCTGCGCGGGCAAACAAAAGGCGCCGGAAAAAAAGGCGATCGACGCGATGAATCTCAAAAAAGGCAGGACCATCCTGTGCGGGCCTGCGGACAAAGAGCTGGGCGCCGTATCGTTCGAGATATCCGGCCCGCGGAGCGTCAGGGACGATTTTGATTTTGCCCTCGCGCTGCTGCATTCCTTTGAATATGACGAGGCTGAAAAAGCGTTCGCCGCCATCATCGACCGCGAGCCGTCCTGCGCGATGGCGTATTGGGGTGTGGCGATGAGCAACTTTCACCCGCTGTGGTCGCCGCCGGGCAAAGAAGAATTTGAAAAAGGCAGCGAGGCGGTCGCTATTGCAAAATCCATCGCCGGCGTAACGGCCAGGGAAGCGGCTTATATCAACGCCATAGGGGAATTTTATAAAAACCCTTCAAAAACGACGCACCGTCAACGCTGCGAAAATTTTGAAAAAGCGATGGAAAAAGTGTACCGCGCCTACCCCGGTGATGTGGATGCGGCGGCGCTTTATGCCCTGGCGCTGAACAGCGCGGCGGACCCCAAAGACAAAACTTTCGCCAAACAAAAAAAGGCCGGCGAAATTTTATCCGCGCAGGGAAAAAGCCCCTCCCACCCCGGCGTGATCCATTATCTCATCCACAGCTACGATTATCCTTCGCTGGCCGCCATGGCGCTGCCCGCGGCCAGGAAGTACGCTTCCGTTGCGCCGTCGTCCGCGCATGCGCAGCATATGCCCTCGCACATTTTTGTGCGGCTGGGGCTTTGGGATGAAAGCATTTTTGCCAACAAGCGCTCCGGCGACGCCGCAAAATGTTATGCCGAAAGCATGGGCGTAAAAGGCCATTGGGACGAGGAGCTGCATTCGCTGGATTACCTCGTCTATTCCTATCTTCAGAAAGCCGATAACAAACACGCGAAGGAACAGCTCGATTACCTGCAGACCATCCGCGAAGTATTTCCCGAAACGCCGAAGGTGATCTACGCGTTTTCAGCGATACCCGCGCGTTACGTGCTCGAAAACAGGCTGTGGGAACAGGCTGCGGCGCTCGATCCGCATGCGGCGGGCGCGGCATGGGAAAATTATCCCTGGGAAAAGGCCATCATCCATTTCACACGGCTGCTGGGCGACGTTCATCTCGGCAGGCTCGAAGCCGCGCGCGAAGAATACCGGAAGCTGAACGGGCTGCACGATGCCCTGCTGAACAAACAGGAAGCGTACAAGGCCAACCAGGTGGCTATCCAGCTGGCCGCTGCTTCCGCCTGGATATTATTTAAAGAAGGAAAAAACGAGGCCGCGCTGCAGCAGATGGAAAAGGCCGCCGTGATGGAAGAATCCACGCCAAAGCCGCCGGTAACGCCCTGCGAGGTGGCGCCCGCGCGCGAGCTGCTGGGCGATATGCTGCTGGCGATGAACCGACCCGCACAGGCGCTGCAAGCATATACACTCAACCTGCAGGAACATCCCAACCGCTTCAACGCCTTATACGGCGCGGGACTGGCCGCGGAACGATCCGGCGACGCGGAGAAGGCAAACGCTTTTTACCGGCAGCTCGCGGAAGTATGCAATTCCCCGCATTCGGACCGGCCGGAGCTCACCCAGGCAAAACGTTACCTGGACGGCGGCGGGGCAAGGCTGTCGTTTAACAGATAAAAAAGCTTTCCCTACCTTTGCCGCATGACAACTACCAACCAATCTCACTGGGAGCAGGTATATAAAAACAAAAGCCCGCAGGAAGTCAGCTGGACGCAGGAAAAGCCGCAAACTTCCCTCGATTTCATCCATAGCTTCGGGCCGGACAAATCCGCGCGCATCATCGACGTAGGCGGCGGGGACAGCAGGCTGGCCGATTTCCTGCTGGAGGAAGGCTACGAGAACATCACCGTGCTTGACATCTCCGCAAAAGCCCTGGAAAAAGCAAAGGCCCGGCTGGGCGAACGCGCGCAGAAAATAAAATGGATCGTGAGCGACATCACCGAATTCGAGACCAGCGAGCAATATGATATCTGGCACGACCGGGCGGCGTTCCATTTTCTTACCACCGAAGAACAGATCGGAAAATACATCCGCATCGCGGCGAACAAAGTGAACGGCTTTTTATCCATCGGCACTTTTTCGGAGAACGGCCCGGAAAAATGCAGCGGGCTCCCGGTGCGGCAATATACCGAAGCATCGCTGGCGGCAAGCCTGGAACAATATTTCGAGAAGCTGGAATGTACCAGGGAAGACCACCTCACGCCGTTTGGCACAAAGCAGAACTTTCTTTTCTGCAGCTTCAGAAAAAAATGATTTTCTCCTTTCCGGGAATGGAGGCTTATGAAGCCGAGAGCTGCTTCCGCACGGCCTTCGGCGTAGCCTTCGTCCATATCTTGAAAGCCCGGCGGAATGCGGGCAGGTCGTTATAACCCAGTATGGCGGCCACTTCCGTGATGGATATGGCGGGGTTCTTCATCAGGTACAGGGCCAGCTCGCGTTTTACTTCACCGGCCACTTCGCGGAAGCTGGTATTCTCTTCGGCGAGCTTGCGCTGCAGCGTGCGTACGGTAATGTTCATGCCCGATGCCGCTTCTTCGATAGCGGGCAGCTGGCCTTTGAACTGCATCAGCAAAAGATGCTTCAGGCTGCTGCGGCAATCCGCCTGCAGTTGCAGCGATTTTTTCTGCCCCAATATATCATTGAACAGCTGGTACATCGACCGGTCGGAAGTAAGCACCGGCGTATCCATATCGTTTACGGAAAATATCACGCGGTGCAGCGGCGCGTTGAACAGCACCGGGCAATGCAGCACGTGCGTATAGGCGGACACGGCGGTTTTGGCGAATTCCACTTCCGCCGCGGCGGGATAAATGTTCTTACCGGTGAGCAGCCGCATATGGTACAGCATGCTCGCCAGCACCAGGTCGATGGCGATGCGCGCGTTGCGCGGGTACATATTTTTCCAGGCGGCGTTCTGATGCAGCTCCACGATGGCTTTGCCGCCTTCTTCGCGGTACGCGAAAGTGATCATCGGGCATACCATGCCGCCGTAATGACAATACACTTCCAGCGCTTCGCGCACGTTCCTGCTGGCCTGCATCATAAACCCCACCATGCCCGTCGTCGACAGGCTGATCTCCGAGCCGATGGAGAGGCCGATCTGCTCGTTGCCTGTCATATCGGCCAGCAGGTCATAGAGAGCGGCGGCTTTCTGCCATTCCACCTTTTGTTCGGAATCGCCGATCTCCTCCCGGGTAAAGCCCGCCTGCTCGCGGAGCGAGTCATAAGCTTCCCCGTAAGTGGCCGCGGTGTGCAATATTTCCCTGATAACGGTGGCCTGTAATCCCATGGCGTAAAATGACCTGTTTTCAGTACAAATTACACTTTTTTCACCTCCCGCACCGGCCTTTCTTTGCAGAAAAAATACCGTTTATGTCATCCATCATGCCAAACATTCCCCCGACAATGCAGCTGCCCTTTAACGGCCGGCGGAAAAAGATCCTTTTTGCGAACATCCCGGCGGACGGGCATTTCAACCCGCTGACCGGTCTCGCCATACATCTCCGCAACGAAGGCCACGACGTACGCTGGTACACCGGCCCCAGCTACGCGCCGAAGATCGAAAAGCTGGGCATTCCCTATTACCTTTTCAACAAGGCGAAGGAAGTGACCGTTCACAACATCGACGAGGTGTTCCCCGAAAGACGGCGGATAAAGAACCACGTCAAAAAAGTGATCTTCGACATCTGCACCTATTTTATCGAAAGAGGCCCGGAGTTTTATGAAGATATCCGCGACATCCACGACAGCTTTGATTTCGACGTGCTGGTGGCGGACAACACGTTTACGGGCATCAGCTTTGTAAAGGAAAAGCTGAAAAAGCACACCGTC
>CBINIO010000312.1:0-5587 GCA_966250725.1 uncultured Chitinophaga sp. | reverse complement strand
GCGTCTATAATGTCCTCAACGTCCGTATAACCCGTCAGCAATATCCTGATAGGATCGGGCAGCAGCTCCTTGATCTGGTTGAAAAACTCCACCCCTGTGGTAGTGGGCATCTTCTGGTCGGCGATGATGATGTGCACTTCTATGCCCTTCAGCACCTGCAGCCCTTCGGCGGCGGAATTGGCGGTATAGATCTCATAGCTCCGCCTGAAATTCGCACGGAAGGCATTGAGGTTATGTACTTCGTCGTCGATGTACAGGATTCTGATACGGCTATTTTTCATGAGGGTCTATAATCTATAATTAGGACGCTTGACTTTGGGCAATTGGCACATTCTGTGGTAAATATATAATAAATTCCGCTCCCTTGCCCGGCTCTGATTCCACTACTATTCTGCCATGATGTTTTTCGATAATGCTGAATACGATGGACAGTCCCAGGCCGGTGCCTTCGCCCACGTCCTTGGTGGTGAAGAAGGGTTCGAAGATCTTTTCCTTCACTTTGTCCGTCATGCCGATGCCGGTGTCCCTGATGCTGATGCTCACCATTTTGTCCGGCTCGAGGCGCGTGGTGATCGTCAGGCTTTCCTCGCCCTGTTCGGGTTTCATTTTGATGGCGTTCAGCGCGTTGTTGATGATGTTGAGGAACACCTGGTTGAGCTTGCCGGCGAAACATTCGATCTTGGGCAGCTCCGCATAGTTGTAATGAACGGTCACGTTCTTCGGCACATTGTTCCGCAGCAGCACCATCGTGGAGTTCAGCCCTTCGTGGATGTCCACGAACTTGAGGTCGCTTTCGTCGAGCCGGCTGAAGGTGCGCAGCCCTTTTACGATCTCGGCGGTGCGGTTGGCGCCGTCCTCGATGCCTTTGATGAGCGTTTCGATCTCCGTATGCACATAATCGATATCGATCTGCTGTTTGAACTGCTCGATCTCGTTCAGCTTTTCGCGCACGTTGTCGTCGGGCCCGAGCGCCTCGTATTTCCGCAGCAGCGCTTTCAGGTCCTCGAAGTCGAGCTTCAGCGGCTTGATGTTGCTGGTCACGAAGTTGATGGGATTGTTGATCTCATGCGCGATGCCCGCGGTAAGCTGACCGAGGGAAGCCATCTTCTCTGATTCCACCAGCTGCGTCTGCGCTTCCTTCAGGTTGTTCAGCACGCGGTTCAGCTCTTTATTGGATTGCTGCAGCGCTTCGGTGCGTTCGGCCACTTTGGCTTCCAGCACGATGTTCTGTTCGCGCACCAGCTGTTCGTTCTCCTGCGAAATGGCGAGGGCCACGGCCTGCGATTCTTCTTTTTCCTTGCGGTAGATGTTGATCTTGTTGGCGAGGGCGAAGGAAAGCAGGGTTACTTCCGCCGCGGAGCCTACCTGCAGCGCATAGTAGGTAAAGTCGTTGTACGGCAGTATGTTGAAGTTGCGCATCACGAAGATGCATACGCTGGTGAGGAAGATGCCCCAGGCCAGCAGGAAATAACGCGCGGGGATGAAGCCGCCGCGGGCCACCACCACGCCAATGGTCATGGCCGCTAGGGAAGCGGTCATGGCTGTTATCTGCGCCATCATGTTGGCGACGAAATAATGATCGAGGAAGGTGGGGATGAGCACGAGCGAATACGCGATCACCACGCCGGTAAGTATCTTGTGCCCCAGCTTGAAACGTTCGCGGGTATGCAGGAACGACTGGATGAACAGCGCGGCGGTAATGCCGTTGAACACGGGGATGATCAGCGTGTCGTGCGCGGCGAGCCAGAGGTTGTCCGGCCAGAGGAAACGGAACGTGTAACCCTGTTGCGAGGCCTGGGTAAGCCCCACGCAGATGATGTAGCTCACGTAAATGAGATAGCTGCGGTCGCGGGTGGTCAGATAGATAAAGAAATTGTACAGCGCCATCACGAGAATGATGCCGATATACAGCCCGAATATGAAGTTCCTTTCGTTGTTCTTGATGTTGAGCGTGGTTTCGGCGCCGAGGTACACGGGCAGCTGCGCCTGTTCGCCGGCCCTTACCTTGAGATAAAATTCGCGGGTTTCGCCCTTCGGGATGTCCAGCGGGAAAATGTAGTTCTGGTGGTCGTACGGCCGGATCTTGTACGACTGGAACTGGCCCAGGCTGAGAATGCGGTAGCCGCCGGAGGGCAGCACTTCGTAAAGGGTGATCTCGTCGATGGTGGGATATTCCACTTCCAGCAGCAGCCTCGGCAGGTCCGTTTCATTTTTGATGTACAGGCGGGCCCAGTTGGAGAACGGCGATATCTGGAGGTTGGGCACGTTTTGCCCGGTGGGCTGGAAATGCTGTTTCCTGATTTGGTCGATGGTAAGCAGGTTCGTACTGTCCCGGTAAAGGTCCAGCGCATGCCCGATCTGCATCAGCCTGGAGCTGTCTCTGAATACTACCGGTTCAGATGCAAAAACGTTCCCGGTAAGGACCAGGAAAAAAAGTACAAAAAAACGTATAGGCATCTCAAATCGTGGATTGTATATGCAAACTTAACAAGATTATTGCACCATTTGCGGCAGGCCGAGCAGGTAATTCACTTCAAAAGTTCCTTTGGGGCCCGTTTCGGTCCTTACCTGGTTGGGGTTGCTGCGGAGGTTGCGGATCAGCTCCCTTTCGCTTGGCTCCGCGCTGGACACTTCGTGAATGTCCCTGATGATCATGGCGGTGGCCACGAGATCGTCTTTCGGGTAATAGAACACGCCTTCGTTGCCGAGCGAGGTATCTATCACCGCGCCTACTCTTTTGGCACCGCGCGTGGTAACGGGGGCGCAAAGCACATGCACGTTGTCTACCGGCAGCTGCGTCATCAGCGCCACGCACACCCTGCTGAGGATGAGGCTGCCGATGCCCATGCCGGCCACCTCCTTGGAGTTCCACAACCCGCAGATCTCCGCGCTGCCGATCCTCACGTCGGAATATATCTTGGGATCGTATTTGCCGATGGCCGTTTCGATGGGCAGCGGCAAAACGCCGTCCGCCATCTGCACGCGAGCGCCGCCATAGGTTTTGGTGCCGGTATCGTCCTCAACGATCACCACCACGGTGTTCCTGTGGTTGATCCAGTCCACGTTGCCGGACGTGATCTTGGTGATGCCAAAATATATCTGCAACAATTTACTGTGGCCTTCGTAAAACCGCATTGCCGCTTCCGGGTCATCCGGCGCGAAAAAAGCCCTTACGTTAATCGGTGCGCTCATTGGTTGCTTCTTTTATTTACTGGGGCATTATTGAATAAGTTGATCGAAATCCACGTAATACCGGCCGGACGATCGCAGCTGGCCGAGCAATATGCGCCTGCAGGTATCGGTCACCATGGCACCGCCCAGCATTACGGAAGATGCCAGCTGCGGCCAGGTCGTGATGGTTTTGCCGAGCTCTCCCAGGGAATATTTCATCCGCGGGCTCATATCGGCGATGCCTGCCATGGGGCCGAGTATGGGCACTTTTTCCTCGTTGCTGAGGTGGCGCAGCTTGCTGAGGTCGTCTATCGGCGGAATAAGCCCGTGAAGCATGGGATAATCCGGCTCCAGGTCGTACCGCTCGATGTCGAGCATGCCGCGGTCGTTGGTGTCCATCACTACGGGTATCTGCAATGCTTTGGCTTTCTGCCGGCTGAGTATCTTCACGTCGATGCCGTCGCATTCTTCCACGAGTATGTCCAGCTTGCCGCCTTCGGTCAGAAAGCTGTCGAGGTTATTTTCGGTAGCGCCGTCGGTGTAACATTTCACGCTGAGATAGGGATCCATTTCGGCGATCTGCCGGGCGGCCACGATCACTTTGGGCATGCCCAGGCTGGAAACGTCCGTCCGCAGGCGGTTCATATTGGTCAGCTCCACCGCGTCGAAATCGGCCAGCCGCAGCTCGCCGCAAACCCTTTCCATTGCGAGGGTGAGCGCGATCGTTTGCCCCACGCTCAAACCGATCACGCCGATCTTTTTCTTCGCCAGCAGGTCTCTTTCTTCCGCGGTGATCTTGTGCATGTTGCGGGAAGTGCGCAAAGCGACGAACTCCTTCTCGCCCGGCAGGTGCACCACTTTTGCGGACCAGGGATAATAGACCCACACACCGTAATCTTCCGGCGCCGTCCCGTTCAGTAGTCCGGCAACGGCTGTGGCTGTTTCCGCTGCCGTGAGGCTGCGGGTGGGGTGGTTAATTTTGACAAGCTCTTTCAGCTGGCTGTGCAGCTCGTCGTATACGCTGATCTGCGGGTTCTCACGCAACAGGTCCAGCAGGGCTTCCTTTTCCCCCTGCCGGGCCGGCTCAAAAAATACTGGCGAAAAGGTTAAATGCTCGTGCCGTGACTGTTGTACTCGTTCCTGGATTGTCATGCTGCCTCCACGCTCTGGTTTACTGGGTGATCAATTCTGCTTTACTGGTGCTCCCCGGTGCTTCGTTAGGTTAAAGTACAGGGACCGTCTCACCATTTCTTCTGCGGCCGCGCAAGGGGTTTAATGACTCTCACAAACTCCTTTCCCGGCTTACAAAACAAGCAATCAGTGATATTCATTAATTAGTTAAAAATACTGTTGGCTCCCGGGCTTGCGGCCCGGTAAGGTAAAATCTGTGTCTGCCATGCCCTCGCGGGATGGATGGTTTATAAAAGAAAAATCAAGAACTACTTTCAACATTTGTGGGGGATGGACGAGTGCCGGCGGATGCCGGTTGCAGGAAGTACAGGTTGCCTTCCGGCCAGATCCGGTCCGGTGAAGGGTGAAGCCTTGTTCCAGGGATAAATAGCGTCATCGTTTCGATAATGATTAAAATACTACTAGTTGAACACTTGAATGTAAAAGTAAAATAGCAATTAATTTCAAATTAAACTATATTCCTGTACTTTATTTTAATCAATTAGCAATATAATGATAATATTATACTGGGTCTTCCCGCTTCAATTCTCTACATTGGTGTAAAATTTGCGCGCCTTTGCGCTGTTAAAATATAGATTTGTAACATAAATAGTTTCATAATGAATAAGAGAGAATTCATCAAAGTGGCCGGCCTGGCCGGCATCGCTGCGCTCGTAGCGATGCTGGCGAAAGAGGAAGCGGTAATGCTGCCGTTCATTCTGAGTGGATGGGCGTGGGTGCTTGCCGCGCCCAAGCCTTCGGCGAAGGACCTCGTCTGGCGGACATCGCCACTGTGGGTAGCGCTCGCGATCTACTTCGCCCTGCGTGCGCAGACCGCGGCGATGACCCCGATGACCGCGCCCGATGCGTATCGGTTTGTGCTGTCGCCCGGAGCGCTCATCGGCAATGCGCTCGAATACCTCGATCGTGCGTGCTCGTTCTCGGCGATCGTCCTCCTCGTCTCTCATCTCATCGCCTGGCGCCGCCCGAACCTCACGCCTGCGATCAAACGGGTGGTCATCCTCGCCACGATGTGGTTCGTCGGCACGTTCGCGCTAACGGTCCTCGTGCCCACCCGCTCGAGCCTCTATGCGCTGCTGCCGTCAGTCGCACCAGCCCTCGTGACTGGCTTTCTGCTTCAGCAACTGTGGGACGGTTCCCAGGTTGCCGTGCGTCGACGACTGAGTGCGGCCGCGGTGATCGTTCCGGTGCTCCTCCTTCCTGTGTACTGGTCTCGCAATACTCG
>CBINIO010000311.1:0-5616 GCA_966250725.1 uncultured Chitinophaga sp. | reverse complement strand
ATAGCTGCCAACGATCAACAAGGCAATTGCAGCCGTACCCAGGATAGAGTTCCGCACGCGCCTGTCGTACTTCTTGCGAAGTTCATAAGCGCCGTAGTTCTTGTTCCTGTCCTCAAACAGGATGTCAAGAAAGTCGGACTTAAGGATTTTAGCTGAATCCATTGTTACATGTTTATTGATGGATGCAAAAAATTGTTGTTTTCCATAAAACTACTGGATGCCGTTGTCGGCTTCTGTAGCTTTGATCCATTGCTTGTCCTGGTCGCTGATATCCACCGTTGCGTAACGCTGGATACGGTTGATTGCCATTTCATCCAATAAATCTACAAAGTTCTGATAAGTGGCGCCGTCATCTGCTTTGATGATCACCACCACGTCTTCGGGCTCGCCTTTAAAGTTACGCAGCCTGGACACTTCATCGCGCTTTTTGATGATCACATCGCGGATGCCGCCCGTATTGGCGAACGTAGTTGCTTTAAAGAAGTCCGGGTTGCTGGAGGCATTGGGGTCTTGCGCCAATCCCTCGTAGTAGTAAACCTGGTTCTTCTTGCCAAGGAGAATCGTGAGAGCGGTGCTTTCCTTCACCTTGTTCTGCTCTTCCTGCTTCTCAGTATCCTTGGGCATGATCAGATCCATCGTCTTGGGCTTGGACATGGTGGTGGTCAGCATGAAGAAGGTGATCAGGAGAAACCCGAGATCCACCATCGGAGTCATGTCCACGCGGGTAGAAAGTTTTTTGCCTTTCGTTCCACCGTGTTTTTTACCGCCACCGCCCTTACTACTGGTATCCATTTCAGCCATGGTAGCAAATTTTTTTTGGTCTGTTAATGTTGTTTACTCTTCGTCGCCGGGTTCATCGTTCTGATGCTCGGCTTCATAGATTGCAGCGGCAGAGCCCGGAGGTTTGGATTCCAGGTTGGTCACCAGGTTCAGCTTCTGGATCTTCTTCTCTTTGAAGGTATCCAGCACGCGTTTGATCACCGGGTAAGGCGTCTCGTTGTCTGCCTTGATGCAATATTTCAGTTTCCTGTTATTTCCCTGTGCCGAGCGGGCGTACTCGATCCAGATGGCGAGCTCGTTGTTGGTCGAGTCCATCGGGATGCCTGTTTCAAGCTTCGAATTCTTACGCTCGTCCGCGGTCATGGAAAGTACTTTCCCGAGGCTCTTGAAATCCGTACCAATGCTGGAGCCTACCATGAAATTCTTGATCTCGGTAGGGGTAAGGTTCAGCTTGAAGTTGGTATTCAGGTCCTCGATGAGTTGTTTTCTTTTAGGCTGGCCGTCCATGGTGAAGAATACTCTCCCGTCCTTGTCCACCGTCAGCAAAATCACGTCCGAATCGGGCAGCAATTTTGTGTTGATAGAAGACGGAGTAACCACCGCCACCGGCTCGTCCGGTTTGAACTTGGTCGCCAGCATAAAGAAGGTCAGCAGCAGGAACGCAACGTCGCACATCGCAGTCATGTCGATGAGGGTGCTTTTCCTGGGCATTTTTACCTTTGGCATCTTACTCCTTTTATTGGTTCACTTAATTAGATTCAATTCTTCGCGGATTCCACACGATAATTTACGAATTATTTGTGGTTGGCGGCGAAAGACTGCGTCAAAGTAAAGCCAGATTCGTCGATAGCGTAAGTGATGCTGTCGATATTGGTGGTGAAGTAGTTGTACATGATGATCGCTACAGCGGAAGTACCGATACCTAAAGCCGTGTTAATCAAGGCTTCAGAGATACCGAGCGCCAGTGCAGCCGAGTCGGGAGCGCCGCTGGAAGACATCGCGGAGAACGCCTTGATCATCCCGAGTACCGTACCGAACAGACCGAGCAGGGTAGCTACGGAAGCGATAGTGGACAGGAACACCAGGTTCTTTTCCATCATCGGCAGCTCCAGCGCGGTGGTTTCTTCGATCTCGTTTTTGATGGTCAGGATCTTCTGCTCGGTGTCCAGCTCGGTGTTGCCGATCATTTCCTTGTACTTTTTCAGACCGGCTTTCAGCACGTTGCCTACGGAACCTTTCTGTTTGTCGCACTCAGCCAGGGCCGCGTCAACGTTTTTGTTAGCCAGGTGATACTGTACTTTGCGCACCAGCTCGGAGCCGCTGAACTTACCTTTGGCTTTTGCCAGGTAAAGGAAACGCTCGATCACGAAAGTAAGGCAGATCAACAGGGTTGAGATCAGGATAGGCACGATGGCGCCGCCTTTGTGTACAGTACCAAACCATTTGCCGATACCTGCTTCAACCGGGTGGTTCTCAGGATTGCCGCCCTGGAAGTTCGCGGGATTTCCTAAAATGAAAATGTAGAAGACGTACCCAAGGATAATACAAATGGGCACAGCCAGGATCGCAAATAAGTTGGAAGACTTCTTGGCCTGATGAGAGGATGTTTTGGCAGCAGCTGCAGTCACAGTTGTTTTAGTCTCAGCCATGTTGATTGAATTTTAGTGTTAAAAATTAAACTGTTTGTTTGTTAGTAATTAAAATTTAGATCGCATTTTTTCAAACTCACAAAAATAATTAGCTTATAACCAGTGATTCGCAAAGTTATAAGCCTTCCTCAAAAAAACAAGTGTCACCCAAGAAATTTAACCATACCGCACAAAGCCCCGTAAACAGGGCATTTCCACCAATGCACATTTGTTGAGCAAACACTTAAATAAGTAAAACAAATAATATAAACCGTACTGTCCTCTCTCGCAACTCCGCCCCTAACGTGAAGGGAAATCGATTGATTTTTTTTCAAAGTTGGACGCACAATTTAAGAAAATTTTCAAATGTTCCAACAAAAATTTAATTCATTGCTTAACAGCGGGTCACCTTGTCCAGCATGGCGTTTCGGTAGTTGGCATGGCAATAAATGTTCTCACATCCGTTTCCGGCAATTTACAGCTTTTTCTTTCCGTTCCTATACCTCTTTTGCGCATTTATGGATTTTTACCTGTTAATTTAACACTTATCCCGTTCTTTGTTCATATTTTTCCTTTTCAATCAAACAAAAACCAACAAAAAGACCAATGTATCCACAGAGCAAACTCCTTGCGGCCGCGGCAGGCCTGATCTGCGCAGCCGTCTTGTTCTCCCCCTATACCGCCGGGGCACAGAGAAAGAAAAAGAACGACAGGCCGGTCGCAACGGCGCCCGCAAAAGATTCCACCAAACCCGCAGGCCGCCCGGGCCCCTCAAAACCCGGTCCCAAAAAATTCGCGGACGTAATCAACAACAAGGCAAAGGCGGATTCGGGGATGTTCAATATTTATACGCAGGACAACCGCTACTTCGTAGAGATCCCCGAAAAGCTGCTCGGCCGCGACATCCTCGTGGTGAACCGCATGGCTAAAGCCCCCGCGGGCATGCGCATCGGCATGTTCGGCTTCGGCGGCGACCAGATCAACGAAAACGTGATCCGCTTCGAAAAAGGCCCGAACAACCGCGTGTTCCTCAAGAACATCTCCTTCGCCGAACGTTCGAAGGACTCCACGCAGCCCATGTACGTGTCCGTGCTGAATTCCAATATCCAGCCCATCGTCGCTTCCTTTGACATCAAAGCGCTGTCGAAAGACAGCAGCGGCGTGGTGCTCGATCTTACGGACTATATCAACGGCGACAACGACGTGCTGTTCTTCGACTCGGGCATAAAAGCCATGGCAAAGCTGGGCTCGCCGCAGGGGGATAAATCCTACATCGAGGGCGTGCGCTCCTACCCCGGCAACGTGGAGATCAAAACCGTCAAGACCTACACCAAACAAGGCACCTCGCCCGGTCCCGGCATGCCCCCCGTCGGCGGCGGCTTTGCCACCCTCGAGCTGAACAGCTCCCTCGTGCTGCTGCCCGAAGTGCCCATGAAGCCGCGTTACTTCGACCCGCGCGTCGGCTACTTCGCCACCAGCCTCACCGACTTCGACGCGGACCCGCAGGGCGTGAAAAGGCTCACCATGATCACCCGCTGGCGCCTCGAGCCCAAACCGGAAGACATGGAAAAATGGAAAAACGGCGAGCTCGTGGAACCCAAAAAACCCATCGTGTTCTATATCGATCCCGCTACGCCGGCCAAATGGCGCAAATATCTCATCCAGGGCGTGAACGACTGGCAGGGCGCTTTCGAACAGGCCGGTTTTAAGAACGCCATCTACGCCAAAATGGCCCCCACCAAAGAAGAAGATTCCACCTGGAGCCTTGAGGACGCGCGTTACTCCGCCATCGTTTACAAACCGTCCGAAGTGCCCAACGCTTCCGGTCCGCACGTACACGATCCCCGCTCCGGCGAGATCCTCGAAAGCCATATCAACTGGTATCATAACGTAATGCGCCTGCTGCGCAACTGGTACTTCATCCAGGCGTCTCCCAACGACGAGCGCGCGCGCAAAATGACCTTTGACGACGAGCTGATGGGCGACCTGATCCGTTTCGTTTCGTCCCACGAAGTGGGCCATACCCTCGGCCTGCGCCATAACTTCGGCTCCAGCTCCGCCTACCCGGTAGAAAAGCTGCGCGACAAGGAATGGGTGAAAGCGAACGGCCACGCGGCTTCCATTATGGACTACGCACGTTTTAACTATATCGCGCAGCCCGGCGACGGCATAACCGGCGCGGACCTTTATCCCCGCATCAATTATTATGACAAATGGGCCATCGAATGGGGTTATAAAAACATTCCCGGCACCGATGAGGATTCGGAAAAAGGCACCCTCAACAACTGGGTGGTGAACAGGCTGAAGGATAAAAAATACTGGTTCGGCACCGAAACCAACCGCGACGATCCCCGCAGCCAGAACGAAGACCTTGGCGACGACGCCGTGAAAGCCAGCGGCTACGGCATCAGGAACCTGCAGCGCATCATGCCCAACCTGCAGGCCTGGACCCGCACGGAAAACGAAGGTTATTCCAACCTCGGCGAGCTGTACGGCGAGCTGGTGAACCAGTACAACCGTTACATGGGCCATGTGGCGAAAAACATCGGCGGCATCTACGAAACGCCCAAAACCGTCGAGCAAAGCGGCGCGGTGTACGAGATCGTTCCGAAAGCCAAACAGAAAGACGCCCTCGCCTTCCTGCAGGCACAGCTGTTCACCACGCCCAAATGGCTGCTGGACAAAGACATCCTGACCAGGATCAAGGCGGACGCGCCTTCCCTCATCCTCTCCCGCCAGGAAGGGATACTGGGCCGCCTGCTGAGCACTTCCACCCTCAACAAAATGTTGTCTGCGGAAGCCATGGACGCCTCCGCTTACAAAGCGGCGGACTACCTGCACGACCTGAAAAAAGGCGTGTTCTCCGAGCTGCCTTCCCGCAAACCGATCGACATCTACAGGCGCAACCTGCAGAAGGCGTACGTGACCGGGCTGATCGAACTGCTCACCAAACCCGAGACGGCGGGCATGCCCCGGCAGATCGCCGCGTCGCTTCCGAACCCTACCCGTTCGGACGTTTCGAGCCTGGCCCGCGCGCAGCTCAGCTCCCTCCGCACCGAAGCCCGCAGCGCGGCTTCAGGCACGGCGGACGCCATGAGCCGCTATCACCTGCAGGACCTGGCAAGTCGCATCGGCGATGCGCTTGACGCCAAATAACATCGTACGCATACGGCATATCATAAAACCGCCCCGGCATTTGCGCCGGGGC
>CBINIO010000310.1:0-5639 GCA_966250725.1 uncultured Chitinophaga sp. | reverse complement strand
TGTGGACATCGAGCTGGGCCGCACTTACAACGACAAGGCGGAGATCAAATCCGGTCTGAAAGACGGCGACAGGATCATTACCACCGGCTTCCAGGGGCTGAACGACAATGACTACATCAAATTGTAACCACGTTTGCCATCTTTAAAATTTAACCGATGAAGGACTTAGAAAAAGAGTTTAAACCCACTAGTTGGGCGATCGATAATAAGGTGAGCATTTATGTGGCTACCCTTATTGTTACGCTCTTCGGCTTCCTGGCTTACAATGCAATGCCGAAGGAGCAGTTCCCGGAGGTGGTATTCCCGCAGTTCTATATATCCACAGCTTATTTCGGCACTTCGCCGGAGGATATGGAAACGCTGGTGACCAAACCGATCGAGAAAAAATTAAAATCCATTTCAGGCGTAAAAAAGATTACCAGCACTTCCGTTCAGGACTATTCCGCTATTACCATCGAGTTTAATCCCGATGAAGATCTTGAAGCGGCAGCCAATGAAGTGCGAGCCAAGATAGATGAAGCGAAGCCCGACCTGCCGACCAATCTTGCCGACGAGGGAACAGAGCCTCAGGTGATACAGATCGACGTATCGCAGATACCCATCATGAATGTGAATATGAGCGGCGACTTCGATCTTCAGACACTGAAACGTTACGCGGATGAAATGCAGGACAGGATTGAGGGCCTGAAGGAGATCACGCGCGTTGACATCGTGGGCGCGCTGGACAGGGAGATACACATCGATCTCGACAAATATAAAATGGACGCGGCCCGCATCAGCTTCGACGACGTCGCTAACGCAGTGGCGATGGAGAACCGCACTATTTCCGGCGGCCAGGTGACCATGGACGGGCAGAAGCGCTCGCTTGCCGTAAAAGGAGAGTATAAGGACCCCACGCTGATCCGCAACATCGTGATCCGCGGCTCTTCCGGCGCGGTAGTATACCTGCGCGACATCGCCGACGTGAAAGACGATTTTAAGGAACAGGAATCCTATGCCCGGCTCAATGGCAAAAGCGTGATCACCCTCAACGTGATCAAACGCAGCGGGGAAAACCTGATCGACGCGTCAGACAAGATCGCAAAGATCGTGGAGGACATGAAAGCGGGCTATCTGCCTAAAGGCCTGGACGTGACCATTACGGCCGACCAGAGCGAATCCACCCGCGTAACGCTGCACGACCTGATCAATACTATCATTATTGGCTTCATTTTGGTGACAGTCGTATTGATGTTCTTTATGGGCGCTGTAAACGCCGTGTTCGTAGCCGCCTCCGTTCCCATCTCCATGTTCATCGCCTTTGTTGTGCTGAACGGAATGGATTATACGCTGAACATGATGGTGCTGTTCTCCTTCCTGCTTGCGTTGGGCATCGTGGTAGACGATGCGATCGTGGTAATAGAGAACGTACACCGTATATTTTATGAGCGGCGCGACCTGGGGATCGTGAAGGCCGCCAAAATAGCGGCCGGCGAAGTATTCCTGCCGGTATTTTCAGGAACGCTCACGGTATTGGCGCCATTTGTGCCGCTGCTGTTCTGGCCGGGTATTATCGGTAAGTTTATGAAGTTCCTGCCGGTTACGCTCATTGTAACGTTGCTCGCTTCCCTTGTAGTAGCATACATTATCAATCCGGTATTCGCGGTGGATTTCATGGACCGTCACGAAGGTGATAACCATCCCAAGCCCCGCTTCGACAGGAAGTTCACCATCACCACGATCGTGTTCGGCGTTATCGCCCTGATCTGCTATGGCATTAGCTTTGGCGCAGGCAACATTGTGTTCTTTATCTATCTCATGGTAGTGCTGGAACGCTTTTGGCTGGCCGGTGTGGCAAGAAAATTCCAGGGCAAGGTTTGGCCCCGTGTACAAGCCAGCTATAAACGAGTGCTTAGCTGGGCGATCGTTGGGTGGAGGCCCGTTGGCATCCTGCTGGGCACCTTCGGGCTGCTGGTCTTCAGCATTATGCTTACCATGATCCGTAGTCCGAAAGTAGTGTTCTTTCCGCAGGCTGACCCGAACTTCATATACGCATATATCGAATTACCGATCGGCACCGATCAGAAAGTGACCGATTCCATTACCAATATCATTGAACAAAGAGTGACGAAAGTAGTGGGCGGCACCAAGAATCCGCTTGTGAAATCCATTATCTCCAACGTGGCCGTAGGCGCAGGGGATCCCAGCCAGATGGATATGAGCACCCAACCTCATAAAGGCAAGGTGACCGTAGCCTTTGTCGAGTTCGCCAAACGTAACGGGCAAAGCACCGTAAGATACCTGGACGAGATTCGTTCCGCCGTAAAAGGCATACCGGGCGCGGATATCACCGTTGAACAGGAACAGGGCGGCCCGCCGACCGGCAAGCCGATCAATATCGAGATCACGGGCGACGAATTTGATCAGCTGGCGTCTACCTCTGAACGTTTGAGACGCTATCTTGACAGCCTGCAGATCGGCGGTGTGGAAGAGCTGAAAAGCGACTTCCAGAGCAATAAGCCGGAGATCATCGTTTCCATCGACCGTGAAAGGGCCAACCGCGAAGGCATATCCACCGCCCAGATCGGCCTGGCCTTGCGTACCGCGCTGTTTGGCACGGAAGTGTCCAAATTCCGCGACCCCGAAGACGATTACCCGATCATCGTGCGCCTGAAGGAAAGCCAGCGCAACAATATCAACACGCTCATGAACCTGAACATTACGTACCGTGACATGAATATGGGCGGAGCTATCAGGCAGGTGCCGCTGAGCGCCGTAGCGGATATTCGTTACTCCAATACTTATGCGGGCATCAAACGCAAAGACGACAAACGTGTAGTGACGCTGTACTCTAATGTACTGACAGGGTTTAATGCAAATGAAGTTGTAGCGGCTATTAATGCTGCAGTACTCGACTTCAGCCCGCCGGACGGCATCACCGTAAAAATGACCGGTGAGCAGGAAGACCAGGCCGAGACCATGAACTTCCTTGGTCTTGCAATGGTAGGCGCCATTCTCCTGATATTTTTTATCATGGTAACGCAGTTCAACTCCGTGGGCCGCTCTTTCGTGATCTTCCTCGAGATCCTGTTCAGTATTATCGGCGTGTTCCTTGGTTTTGCCATCTTTGGCATGGACATCTCCATCGTGATGACCGGCGTAGGCATCATGGCGCTGGCAGGCATCGTGGCGCGTAACGGCATCGTGCTTGTGGAATTTACCGACCTGCTCACCATGCAGGGCGTGCCGGTGAACGAAGCCGTGGTGGAAGCGGGCAGAACGCGTATGACGCCGGTACTGCTCACCGCCATCGCCGCCATCCTCGGTCTTATCCCGCTGGCGGTCGGTCTGAACATCGACTTCTGGGCGCTGTTCTCCGAATTCAACCCGCACATCTTCTTCGGCGGCGACAACGTGGCCTTCTGGGGCCCGCTCGCCTGGACGATGGTGTTCGGTCTCATCTTCGCCACATTCCTCACGCTGATACTGGTGCCGGTGATGTACGCCATGAACAAACGCTGCATCGACGTGCTCGATCTGTACGGACTGCCGCGCGGGCTGAAATACGTGCCCTTCCTCGTGCTGATCCTCAAACTGTTCTCCCGCAAGGAAACGGTGCGCAAGCTGCACGACCTGGACTATGTATCCCCGCGTCCTTATAATTTCTTTAACCACCAGCCCGACGGGCCGGATAAAGAACAGGCCAGATCCGCCAAAGGAGTAGTAATGCATTAATAAAGAGCTGTTTTTTCTTTTAATAATCAGAGCAAACAGTGTAACAGTTGTAGGTTAACAAGCACCGTCCCGATTCCTCGGGACGGTTTTTTTGTGTATTTTTCGCCAACTCTGAAAACTGATAACATGCGATTATTTTTTCTACTACTGCTCTGCGCCACCTGCGCTTTCGCCCAGGAAAAGCCCGTATACACCGACGCGCGCAATTTCCAGTTCATCGGCAAGGGCCTGCCCACCGATCCCGTATACGTAAGGCTGGACACGGCGCAGACAAAACCGCTCACCAAGGCGGTGAAACACCTGGCTACGCACAGCGCCGGTATCGCCGTGCTGTTCCAGACCAATTCCCCGTATATCCGTGCCCGTTGGGGACTGATCAAAGGGCTGTATTATGCCAACATCACGCCCATCGCGCATAGCGGGCTGGACCTGTATTGCCTGAACAAGGAAGGCCGCTGGCAATGGTGCGGCGTGGGCCGCCCAGGTGATAAGGACACGCTGAACGACGCGCCCATCGTGTCGAACATGGACAACAGCATGAAGCAGTTCATGCTGTACCTGCCCACTTACAACCAGGTGACCTCGCTGGAGATCGGCGTGGCGCCGGGCGCTACGATCTCGCGTATCGAAAGGCCGGCCATTGACACTGCCAAACGCGTGGTGATCTACGGTTCCAGCATTTTACAGGGCGCCTCAGCCAGCCGCGCGGGCATGGCGTACCCGTCCATCCTCGAGCGCAAGACCGGCTGGGAGTTTATCAACCTCGGCTTCAGCGGCAACGGCAAGATGGAATTCCCGGTAGCGGAGCTGCTGGCCACCATGCCCGCGAAAGTGTTCGTGCTCGATTGCATTCCCAACCCTTCGGCCGCGCAGATCAGGGAAAGGGCGTACCCTTTCATCAAACACCTGCTCACCACGCGCCCGGAAGTGCCCATACTGCTGGTGGAAACGGTGATCCGCGAACAGGGTTATTTCGACCAGAAGGTAGGAGCGACCTCCAAAGAAAAGAACGAGGCTATACGCGACGCCTATACGAAACTGAAAAAGGAAGGATTTAAACAACTGTATTACCTGCCGGCCACGGACCTGATCGGCCACGACCATGAAGGAACGATAGACGGCGTGCACCTGACCGACCTCGGCTTTACCCGCCAGGCCGAAGCGATGCTGCCTTTGCTGCGGAAGCTGATGAAAAAATCCGTTTCGGCGAAGTGACCAAATTCGTAACTTGCTGTTTTATTTAAAGGCAACAAAACCTATGCTTAAAAATCACGAGATCGACTACCGGATTCACGGTGAGGAGATGCAGATCGTAGAGATCGAACTGGACCCGCAGGAGAGCGCTGTGGCGGAAAGCGGCAGCTTTATGATGATGGACCAGGAAATAAAGATGGAAACCCTTTTTGGCGACGGCTCCGGCGCGCAGCAGGGTTTTTTCGGCAAGCTCATGACCGCCGGCAAACGCCTGATCACCGGTGAAAGTCTTTTTATCACCGCATTCACCAATATGGGGCAGGGAAAAAAACGCGTGAGCTTTGCCGCGCCTTATCCCGGCAAGATCATCCCGATGGACCTGCATTTGCTGGGCGGGAAAGTGATCTGCCAGAAAGATGCGTTCCTCTGCGCGGCGCGCGGCGTGAACGTGGGCATCGAGTTCCAGCGCAAGCTGGGCACCGGCATTTTCGGCGGGGAAGGTTTTATCATGCAGAAGCTGGAAGGCGACGGCCTGGCCTTTGTGCATGCGGGCGGTTATGTGATCGAGAAAGAGCTGCAGCCCGGCGAAACGCTGAAGGTGGATACCGGCTGCGTGGTGGCTTACACCCAGCAGGTGGACTTTGACATCGAGTTCGTGCGCGGCGTGAAGAATATGGTGTTTGGCGGCGAGGGGCTGTTTTTCGCGGTGCTGAGAGGTCCCGGCAAAGTAT
>CBINIO010000309.1:0-5647 GCA_966250725.1 uncultured Chitinophaga sp. | reverse complement strand
CGATTACCAGCAGGGCGCCTTCGCCGCGCAGCTCAATGGAAGGCCGCGCGAAAAATTCGGTGGAGTTCTTCACCACCAGCCCGGATACCTGGCCGGTAAGCGAAGTGGCCATGTCCACGCCTTTCACGGTTTGCACCGCTTCGCCTTTTACTTTTTGCACGGCATAGCCCAGCGCTTTTTCCTGCCGCCTGATGCCCAGCGCCGTCACCACGAACTGGTCCAGCGCAATGCTGGATTCCTTCATCACCACCGAAATCGTTTCCTGGCTGCCCACCGTGTATTCCACCGAAGTGTAGCCGAGCAGGGAAAATACCAGCACGTCGCCGGGGTTGGCCTGCGGTAGCGTAAAATGCCCGGCCCCGTTGGTGGTGGTGCCCTTCGAGGTGCCTTTGATCTGCACGCTCACACCCGGCAGCGGGTTGCCGAGCGAATCTTTTACGGTGCCCTGTACTTCCTGCCGCATCGGTTCTTCCGCTTTGGCTTGCAGGGCCTTTTCTTCCGTCGTGCCCGTTTTCAATACATAGAGCCTCCCCGCGATCCGCATGCATACGAGGCCCAGCGGCGCAATGTAACGGTTGAGCGTTACGTCTATCTTCCCCTTTTTAAACACGTCCATGTCGGGGATGGTGATCTGTTTGTTTTTGAGAAGCTCGGTGTTGTAATTGAACCGGATGTCGAACCGGCTCTCGAGGTCGTTGATCACTGTAATGAGCGATACCGCCTGGGAAACGTGGCCGGCCCTGCCGGGCTGCGCTGCATGTATCTGCAGCGTAAATAGCAATACGATGCCCGTAATCAGTTTTGCACTGACTGTTCTGACTTTTCTCATAGTGTAGTTTTGGTTGTTGGCTGAAAGACGTTATTTAATGTTAACGTGAAGTGTTTTGTCGAGTAAGGTGATTTTTAATGTGAAGGCCTCTTCTATCGTAGTCAATGCCTGGGGCAGATCGTTGGAAGCGAGATAACCGGTAAACACGAGGTTTTCCGCCTCCGTATGGTCAAACACCACATCTAAGCCGTATTGTTCCGAAAGTTTTTTCATGACTTCTTTTAACGGCCGCGCCTTGAACGCGAGCAGGTCGTATTTCCAGGAAGTGGCCAGCAGCGTGTCCGCCTGCTGCCGCAGCAGCTTGCCGGAAGCGGCGTTGTAATCCGCCATCTCGCCCGGCCGCAGCGTTACCTGCGTTTCGCCCACGCCCACCTTTACGCGCCCCGAATTCAGCACTACCTGCGTGCCGCCCGCGCCCGCGTTTACGTTGAAGGCGGTGCCCAGCACGGTCACGTCCAGCGAATGCGCGGTATGCACGGTAAACGGTTCCGTTCCATGGCTGACGGAGAAAAATGCTTCCCCTTCCAGCCACACTTCGCGGCCGCCCGCGTTGACGGACAAACGGGCGCGCTGGTTCAGGTTCACCGTGCTGCCGTCGGCCAGCCGGATGGTCTGCACGTTTTTGGTGCCGTTCGCATACACTTTCAGCGACGGTTTTTTCGAATGCCACATCAGCAGCCCCGCAATGCCGATCACGGGCAGCATGGCCGCCGCGATCCTCAGGGCCCGGCGTTTCCAAAAGGCCACGATCTTCCCGGGCAACGGCTGCCGGAAAATGGCCGCCAGCACGTTTTCCGCCGCGTCCGCCGGCATCGCGGGCCAGTCGCCTTCCACCACAATGTCCTCCACTTCGGGTATCGCTTCGGGGGCCGGGTTACGCCGGAAATATTCCAGCAGCTGAAAACGCTCTCCGGGAGTGCTTTTCCCCTCAGCCAGCCTGACGAGCAACAATTTTATCTGATCCTGATTTTCCTCCATGGCATGCGGTTGACCTGTAAGTAATACGATTGAATAAACGGGTGAGACGATCCCTTGTCAAAATTTTTTTCAGGAAGGGAAAATGAAGCGCAAAGCGGCCAGCAGCACGGCAAGGTCCGCATGACGGTGAAGATAGGCCCGTACGAAACGGGAGCCTTTTACCAGCTGGTCGCGTACGGTGTTGATGGAAATGCCCAGGCGGGCGGCGATCTCCTGGTTGCTGAAACCTTCCATCTTGCTCATTTTGTAAATGAGGCGCCGCTGCGCGGGAAGACAGGAAATAGCGTCCATTTTAATGGCTTCGAGCTGTTTGGTGTAAAGCAGGTGGTCCGAGCTGCCGAAACCTTCCTCGTAAGCATGCAGGAATGCCTGCCGGAATTTTTCGCTGTGCACGGCTTTTTTGAAATAATCAAATACGTAATTGCGGGCGGAGCGGAAAAGATATGCTTTCAGCGGGCGGGCGGGATCCAGCGACGCCTGTTTGAGCCAGACCTTCATAAATACTTCCTGCACCGCGTCCATCGCCACTTCCGGCGAACCGCAGAGCTTCAGGGCGTATCCGTAGATCCGGTCCCGGTACCGGTCGTACAGAACAGTAAAAGCCGACTGTTCACTGTTCCTGATCATCCCGCACAACACTTCATCTGTTGCGTCCAACATGTTACAACAACGATTTTGGTTAATATGGTACTTTTCTCAATAGTCCTGACAATAAAGGTAGCCTGCCAAATATATAAAATAATGGACGGTTTCCGCAAAATGGCCGTTTTATGATATTTGCCCGCCGCGCGCCTTTGCTTTCTGACGCGCATTCGGTATTTTTAAAACATGCGTACCCTGAAAATACTCCTCCTCTGTCTGATATGCGTACCCGCCGCCAATGCCAGTACCGCCCCGGGCGTTCAATTTTTTGAAGGCAGCTGGGAAGAGCTGCTGGCGACGGCCCGGAAACAGGGCAAGCTCATTTTTGTGGACGTGTACACTGACTGGTGCCCGCCCTGCAAACAGATGGACAGGGAAGTGTTCCCGCTGAAAGAGGTGGGCGACAGCTACAATTCGATGTTCATCAACTACCGGCTCGACGCGGAAAAAGGCGAAGGCGTGGCGCTCGCGAAAAAGTTCTCCGTAAAGGCCTATCCCACTTATCTCTATCTCGACGCGAAAGGATCGCTGCTGCACCGCGCCGTGGGCTTCCAGTCGCCGGACATGCTGGCCGCCAATGCGAAAAAAACGGTGTCCGCCAGCACCGCCGCGAATTCCATCAGTTATTTCGAACATGCCTTTGCATCGGGGAAACGCGATGCGGCTTTCCTGCGCGCTTACCTGCAGCGTATGGCCGAGCTGGGCCTGGACAATACTTCCGTGCTGAACGTTTATTTTGAAACGATGCCTCCAAGCCGGCTTTCCACGCCGGAAGAGCTGGCTTATTTAGGCGAACGGATCTTCAGCGCGCGCGCCAATGCGCTCGATTTTGTAATGGCGCATTTTGATGAATTGAGCGAAGCGCAAAAGAAAAAGACCGCCGCGCGTTTGTATGCCGGGGCGCTGTATAACGCGGTGGGCACGGCGCTGAAAGAAGGCCGGCCGGCGGAAATGAAACAGGTAATGACGTACATGGGTCAGCTGGAACCTTTGCTGACGGCGCAACAGCAGGCAGGCGTGGAGCGGATGCGCATGTTGTATTACCGGGCGGTGAAAGATATTCCGCGGCTGAAAGAAACCGGTTACAGGATCGTGGGCCGGTCGATGGACATCTCGCTCGATTCCATCCGCGCGGAAGATGCGAAGCTGTATGCGCAAACGATGAAACCCTTTCTCACGGGCGAAAAGGACAGTACGAAGATCCCCGGTTTCCAGGAAGAAAAACAATACATCGTCAATCAGTATTCCCGCAAGGTGCTGATGCCTTTATACGAAACGGCTACCGCTTTCGCGGATGTGTTGGAGCCGGAAGATCCCGCGTTGGCGGACGCTTTGCGCTGGGTGGAACGTGTAAGGGAGCTGCTGCCCGCCGATGCCGCACGGTTTGATGAACTGCGCGACAAGCTGCGCGCGATGGCGCCCTAACGGAAACATCCGTATGCCGTTTCAAAAGCGGACAGGTCGCATTCCAATGCCCGCCGGTCCCAGTTCCCCGTATTCGCCGCCGCTTCGTAGGTGGTCTGCAAAAAGGCCATCAGCGCCGCTTCCGGGTCGGCGGATTGCTGCACCACCGAATAAGGCAACAGGAATTCTCCCATTTCGGGACTAAAAAAAGCGCCCTCCGGCTGCACGGGCTGCTCCGCGAAAGCGGGCGCGGCGGGGTACGCGTACGCATAAAAAGCGGCATGCGGGTATTGATCGCTGCCGGGCCAGAAACCGCAGGAGCTGACCTCTTTGGAATAGGCCTCCTGCATTACTTTGGCCGGCATGTTGGGCGCGCTGCCCTGGTGCTGCGGCGCGTCGCGGCCGGAAAAACGCGTCACCGCCAGATCGAAGGCGCCCCAGAAAAAATGTACGGGACTGCATTTGCCGGTGAAGCGCGTGCGGAAACGCGTGAGCACGGTATGCACGTTCACCAGCGCCTGCCAGAAATCCTGCATCCGCGCGGCGTCGTACGATCCGTGCACGCGGTCTTCCGCAAAAGGAACGGCGTTCTCTATTTCGCTGGGCGTGCCGTAAATGGAAACGTCGATCTTCAGCCGCTCCAGCTTTTCAAACAGCGCATGATAAAAATCCGCGACGGTCATCGGTTTTAGCTCCAGCGATTCCTGCTGCCCGCCGCTGGTGGCAATTTGCAGCCGGTGACGCACAAAATCGAAATCGATCCCGAAGATGCCGTGCGCGTAGGGCATGCTGCTGGTGCCAAGACCGCAGGGATTCACATACAGCGTTACATGCCAGGAATGGTTGAGCCAGGGCATCGTCCGCAGCCTGATCTTGCCCACGATCTGCGTCCACAGGTGAACGGTCGCCAGCGTGTCTTTCCAGCTGTGATAGTCGAGTACGGGCCAGTTGTTTTGCATGATGAAAAGAAATGTTTGCCCAATCATAACAAAAAACAACGCGTTAGGTTGTGTCTGTGGAAATGATGTAAGGTCTTCTATAAAGCACCCGTCTTTTTTTTTGTTGCAAAAAAACGTCGCGGCGAAATTCGCTACGCGGCAGTTTTTGAATATCCGGATGGCATTTATTCGCCGACAATTTTTCCATTCACTTTCATCAGCTGCTTGTCCAAGCCTACAGGGGCTGCGCCCGGGATGGGGAACATATCGCGCGTGGTCAACGACGGCCGGCAGCGCCAAAAAACAGATACGGACGAACGGTCTTTTGCTAAAATAAATTGCGCGAACCCCGGTTTCGGGGCGGTTGATCCATAACGTGACATATTAAATGCGGTTGCTGTTATATAAGACAATTGAAAGAAGGCAAAACGGTGTAGAAAAAAGGGGAAAATGGCGGCTGCCGGAAGACGTCACTAGATAATTAAAATTTCTATTAACTTTTTTATTTTTTTCAAAAGTATTTACTACTTTCGTAAAAGATAGTTGCGAAAGTGACTCGTCTTTAGAAAAGCTCCGTAAAAAATGGCATTTATACTTTCCCTTGATTACTTGCGGCCAGTGCGGGAAGTTTACCACAAATTATCTTACATCATTATACGTCATACCAAAATCTAAATTGCGAATTATTCTATCAGCTACCGGCCGGGGCTGACGCAAACAGCCGCGGACCTGGTGAATTTCAGATTATCTACAGTGAACAATCAATCAGTATTGCGATGAATCATTATTTTATTCGCAGGCATTATTTGTACCGCCTGCCTGCTTTCGGGGCAGGGCGGTACTTATAATGCGTACG
>CBINIO010000308.1:0-5649 GCA_966250725.1 uncultured Chitinophaga sp. | reverse complement strand
TACGTGTTGTGGGAGCCGATCCGGCAGAGGCGCAGTACCTCCGCACGGATGACGGGAAACGGATTTTGAAAACGGTGATAATTCCAGGTCTGGAAAAGAGCCAGGTAAAGGCTGATATGATTTGCCCGGAGGCGGTCGTCCTTACGCACCAAGCCGTAAAAAGCATGCAGGTGGCGGATGTAGTTCGTGCGGACGGGCGCCGGCATCACTGCATGGATTGCAGATTTTTACCGGATCTTTTGGCGTCCTCCATCACTTTCACGACATCCTCGATGTCGTATAGGACGAGCCCGCCCATTTTGGTGTAGGGCATGGTGCCGTTGGTCCGCATATGCTGCAGGGTGCCAGGGGATATGCCCAGCATTTCGCGGACCTCATAGGATTTGATCCACTTCTTGCCCTGGGCTTTATTTGCCGGCAAGGCGATCAGCTCGCGCAGATCATGCAGCAGCTCGGCTTTAAAGAGCTGCAAATCTTCTTTCGTAATGATTTCTGCTGCCATGTTTTGCAGGATTTTGGTGAGGCTGCAAAACAAAGAAGATCAATCACGCAAAAACAGTGGCAGGGGTGACAGTCCCCCCGCTATCTTATTGATTCACATAGACTACATGAAAAATAAATTCGCAAAATGACGTTACGCCAATCATCCAGGACGTGAGCCCTTTTCTGGATTGATTCAACAAGGTGATTAGTATTTCGCGGACGCCGGCGGCCGCGGAAGCGTCGTCGTTGTAGAAATTCTTCCGTAGGCTGTGGGAGGAGATCTTGGACTGCTTCACCGACGCGAAAAACTCGGAAAAGAAGTCCAATAACTCCGATTTGTTTGGATTAGTAAATATCCCGGTATCACAAAGCAATCTGATGCAATACGCCATTTGAGCAACAGAGAACTGGGTTTCCACCTTAAAGCCTTTCCAGCGGCCGCCGGCAGTAGTATCAGTATTAGGAATTTCTCCAACGGCCTTCACATAATTGATTTCCTCCGTCAACCACATCTGCAGCTGTTGCTTCAAGCTCTCGTTCAGCGGATTGTACACCATGCCATGTTTGTGTTGGAGCTGATTCACTTCCTTCAGCATCCATATCAGGCGCTCCAAGCCTTCCTTTGCGGGAAGCGCCTCAACGTCAGCCTTGATATTGAGTATACAAAAGTTGTAAAAGTCCGGATGATTGTAGTTTAACTCCCGCAGTGTCACCTGTATTTTGGCATCCATACTTTCTGCATCAGGTGAATCAGGGACAACATTTGAAAGTTCGGCCATCAGGGCATTCAGGTAGCCCAGGCGCTGATAGGTGATGAAGTGCACGTCGTCTTCGCAAAGAAATTCCGCGAAAGGCTGGCGGATAAACTTCTGCAACTGTTCCGATATTCCGGCGGCTGACAATGCAGAAGAGAGGGTCGATAACCGCTTGTCAAACTTGAACCGGGCAATAACAAGGTAGGCTACAGGAATCCGGCCGTCCAGTTCAAGGTACTTGGTAAAATTAGTCTCCATGCTGTTCAGCAGCCCCAGGAGCGTCCGCAGGATCGATTTACTGAGATTTGGCCAGGTTGGCTCCTGATCATCACGGCGGAAGGCTTCAAGAATGTCCTCGTTGGTCATGTCCGCAGCTAAGTGATCAGAAAGACTGACGATTTTCTTCTGATAGGTTTGGATAATCCAGTTCAACTGGCTTTCTTCCTTCACTTCAAAGACCAGGCGATTGAACGCCTCAAGCGCCTGGTCTTTTTCGGACTGCAACGTCGCCAGCGTACGAATAAAATACATTTGCTCTGGAAGTGGGGCCTGGGCGATTTTCAGTCTTAGTTCAGTCAGCACAAGTCTTTCACAAAACGGTAGGAGATGGTTTTGCATATGTAGGGTCAGGTTTTATTTCGGATATGCTTCTCTGCCTAATCAAGTTCATAGGCCATAACGACGGTCACGACAAAAGGGATCAACATGGTTTCATTTCATCCAATTTAGTTTAGCAAACAATTTAGCACAAATAATGCTTTACCAAATCATAATAGTTTGTTAACCATACGTTATTACATGCTTACATATCTTACTATGTATTCCCTACACAAAGTCTTATGCGGTGAGTTTCTCCATCATCGACGCCGGCAGATCCAGCCGGAACTTGTCACGCAACACCCTCATATCGTTGGCCACCTTGCTTGCGACGATCTTCGCATAAATCTGCGTTGTGCGGATTGATTTATGGCCGAGCATCGCGCTCACCGTTTCGATCGGCACTCCGTTGGCCAGCGTGACCGTAGTAGCGAAGGTGTGGCGCGCGGTGTGCGTGGTGAGGTTCTTGCGGATGCCGCAGATATCGGCGATCTCTTTCAGGTACCCGTTAAAGCGCTGGTTACTTTTTACGGGCAACAGGCGCCCGGCGCCGACGCAATAGGGGTGGTCCTTGTATTTGTCCAGGATCGCCTTTGCCATCGGTAATAAAGGCACATTCTCCCGGCACCAGGTCTTTTCCCGGTTCTTGACGATCCAGTCTTCGCCGTCGAAGTACTTCACGCGATTGTCGGGCTCCAGCAGCTCGGCGTCTTTGTAGGCGTAGCCTGTGCACACCATGAAGAGGTACACGTCTTTCGCTTCCTCGAGCCGCGGCATCGGCATTTTCTTATGGTACAGGGCGCTCAGCTCGTCGATATCGAGGATATCGCGGTCAGGGTTGACGTAGGAACACACATAATCCTGGATGGGGCTGGAATCGATCCATTTGCGCTTCGCGGCCAGCTTCATCAACTGCTTGGTGTTTTTCATGTACTTCATGGCCGTGTTGTCGCTGAGGCCGTCTTTTAGGGTGAGATAGTCGAAGAAGTCCTCCGCGAAAGGGTAGTCGATTTTCTCGAGCGGGAGATCCGGGAGTTTGAACTCGTGCTTGATGAAAGTGGCGATCTTATCGCGGGTGGTGTACCATTTCTTCAGCGTATCGCCGGAACGTTTATCGCCGGTCACCTTTTCCTTGAAACGCTCGTTGTGGTAGTCTGCTACTTGCAGGATCGTTTTTTTCTCGCGGGTGATGCCCTTGAAGGCATTCAGCAGCACCGCCGAAGTAACGGCGACGCCTTTTTCGCGCAGCGCGTTGTAATGCCGCACGAGCTCCGCGCGCACATGCATGATGTGTTTGTTTATCTCAATAACTTCCGCCGTGCGGCCCGCGATCGTCGCAGACTTTTTATCAAACTTCTCCGGCTCTATCTGATAGCCCAGGGAAAAGTCCTCCCGCACACCATTAATGGTGATACGACATGTAACTACAGCTTTCGGGTTGTCCTTCCTTTTGTTGCTGCGTAACCAAAACAAAATTGAGAGTTCATGACTTAGCTTCATACACCTTGTTTTTTCGGTAACTGAAATCGCTGTTTGGAATGGTTCGAAATGAACCGTTTCAGTTCCTACAAATCAATGCAGACAAGCCTTTCGGAGAAAAAAGGTGACACCAATTTAGGATATTCCAGTGTCACCTTTTTCGTTACTATTTAGAGTAGTTTGACAAGGATTAACAACACCTCAAAAAAGCCGAAAAGCCGCGCCGATCATGCGATCTGCGCGGCTTTATATCGTTAGACTTTCGTCTCTGTGATCCCGCTGGGACTCGAACCCAGGGCCCATACATTAAAAGTGTATTGCTCTACCAACTGAGCTACGGAATCATCCCCGTTTTTTCGTTTTGGGATTGCAAAGATAGGAATTAATTTTTTCGATCCAAATATTCTTCATCTTTTTTGGAAGATAAATCCTGCAACGCATTATCTGCCAGTATTTACCTTGCGTTTTACATTGAACGCGATGATCTCCTGGATCAGCTGCGCCCGGCCTTTTTCCGGCCGGTCCAGCAGCACGTTGTGACTGCCCTCCGGCAACGTCACGAACCGTTTCTTGGAAGTATTCGTCAGCCGCAGCTGCAGCGCCAGCGGGTCCTGCGGGCGGCTCCAGCGGTCGTATTTCCCGCGGATGTACAACACCGGCACCCTGATCTCTTTGGCATGCCATTGCCCGCGGCCCTGCGCGGTATAAAACGCTTCCGCACGAAAACCGCCGGGCACGCTCAATACGCTGTCTTCATAAAAACCGACGGCGGTTTTGGCGTACAGTTTTGCAATGGCCGGGTCGCGCCAGAGATCTTTATTTTCTACGGGGATGGTTTTATTCCAGTTTTCGAGAAGCTCTTGTTGCGTGGCCCTTCTGAGCACGGGCGTGGAGGCGTAGTTGAACTGCGAAGTATCCAGCGGGCTGCGATAGGGGATCGTGAACGCCCAGGGCGCCTCTTCGTTATACAGGCTGTTGAGCATGATCAGCGCCGATACGCGGTTGGGGTACATACAGGCGTAATCGCCCATCCATTGCCCGCCGGTGGCCCAGCCGAAAAGCGTTACCTGTTTGCTTTTGGTTCTCTCACGGATAAAATCCACCACGGCGTCGATATCATGCGATACTTCGATGGACGATGCGGCGATCGTCCAGCGCTGGAGCGTATCGTAATCGGGACGGGTGGAGGTCTCCCAACCCCGCGCGTCCATAATGAACACATGCTGGCCTTCCTTTGCAAGATCTTCCGCCAGCGAACCGCCCGGAACCGGCAGATCGAACGATGCCACCGCGCCGCCGCCGCCGCCGTGCAGCAGCAGGATAGGAGGGCGCCGGCTCCGTTTGCGGGTGCGGACCTCGCGGACGAATATCCGCACGCCGGGGTCGCTGGCTATCATAAAATCTTCACGTTTCACCGTTTGCCCGCTGGCAAATTCTGTAAATAATATGGGTAAGACGAGCAAGGTTTTCCACATAATTTTTCGGAAGGTTCCGTTGCAAAAATAGCATAATTTACGGTCATATGACGGAACCATCTGTAAAACCTGCGCAGGAGGCGGACCTGCCCGCGCTTGCAGCGCTCGAATCACGCACGTTCCGCGAAACGTTCGGCAACGTGTACGACCCGAAGGACCTTGAGGCATTCCTGTCGGAGAAGAAAAGCCTGCCCGCCATCACCGCGGCTTTCAGACGCCCCGGCAGCATGTACTTTATCCTTCGCCACGAAGGTGAGAACGCAGGGTTTATCCAGCTCAACCTGCACCGGCAGCCGGATAACGGCACCTTGTTGCCCGAACCGGTGATGGAGCTGGAGAAAATTTATGTTTTGACGGCATACCTCGGCAAAGGCTATGGGAAAATACTCATGGACCATGCCATCACCATCGCCAGGGAAAATTTCGTACATACGTTATGGTTAGGCGTCTGGGAAAACAATCACCGCGCGCTTGCTTTTTATCAAAAACAAGGTTTTTCCGTCTTCGGGGAACACCATTTTACAGTCGGCCGGCAAACCGACCGTGACCTGCTGATGGCAAAAGTCCTCCCCACGACGCCGGTTTTAGGTAAAAAACTATAATCATTCGCGAAAAACCTCGTACCGCCTGCGGGCGTTTTATCCGAACTTGGCCTTACTGCAAACGTTTGCGGGTTAAAATAAATTCCATGAGAAAAATAGCCTGTCTGCTGGCGGTATTACTGACCGCCCAATCATTATCCGCTCAAATGTCGAAAGACGAACGAATGAAATGGTGGCGCGAAGCGCGCTTCGGCATGTTCATCCACTGGGGCGTGTACGCCGTTCCCGCGGGTACTTACAAAGGGTATCCCATGGCGC
>CBINIO010000307.1:0-5656 GCA_966250725.1 uncultured Chitinophaga sp. | reverse complement strand
AAGCCGCGGCCGCCGGCGCGCACGGCGATACCGAAGCGCTCAACGAGCTCGGCGAATTTGACGCGGCCGCCTGGAACAACACCATCCGCCTGTTGCGCGTGCGCGCCGGTTTTACCGAAGCGGGCGCCACCGAATTTCCCGGAGGGGACAAAGAGGCGCTGCGCGACATCATACGCAGGGAAAGAAGGGCCGAGCTGGCGTTCGAAGGTTTGCGCATTTTTGACATACGGCGCTGGGGAACGGCGGCAACCGTGCTGAGCAAGCCGGTGCGCGGCATCAAGGTAAGCGGCGGCGCGTTTAACCGCGACCCTAAAGGGTACATTATCGTGGAGAACAGGTCGTTCACCAGTCCCAAACATTACCTCTGGCCCGTGCCCACTTTTGAAAGCGACCAGAACAAAAACCTCGGCCAAAACACCGGTTGGTGATCATCAACGTAATAAAATCATGTTATGAAAAGATATTCCGCAGCCATCATTTTTTCACTGCTTGCCTTTGCCATAACGGCCTGCAAAAAGAACGACTATACCATCAATACGAACCTGAAACCCGTGGACAAGCTCACCGCGCCCGTCAACGGGAAGTTCACCAAGCTGCAGCCCGCCACCAGCGCCACGCTCACCTTCGAATGGGACCAGGCCCGCGCGGAAGACGGCTCGCTGGTGCTGTACGAAGTAGTGTTCGATAAAGAGTCCGGCGACTTCAGCGCGCCGCTGGCCCGCATCGCGTCCGACGGGGGAGGCATACAGAACAAGCTCACCCTCAGCCACAAAGACCTGAACACGCTTGCCGCCAAAGCCGGCATTCCCGCGCTCGGCACCGGGAAGCTCAAATGGAACGTGGCAGCCAGCAAGGGCTTTAACATACAGCCTTCCGCCGAAACCGGGACCATAGAGCTGGAAAGGCCCGCAGGCTTCGCCGAAATTCCCGTGGACGCTTACCTCACCGGCACCGCAACCGAAGCGGGCGCCGGTGCGGCCAACGCTTTGCAGATGAAGATGCTCACCGCCGGCGTGTTTGAAATTTACACCTCGCTGAAAGACGGCACCTTCCAGTTCATCGACCGCAAATCGGACGCCGCCAATACTTTTTATATGGACGGCGGGCTGCTGAAAGAAAAAGGCGAAAGCACGCATGCCGGCGGCGCCAAAGCGTACCGCATCCGGCTGGACTTCAACAACGCCACCGCCACCGTTACCGAGATACTCAGCATCGGTCTCTGGTTCGCGCCGGAGGACAAGTTCCTGTTCGAGACCGCTTACGCCGGCAGCGGTACATGGAGCGCCTCCGATCAGAACATCACTTTCAGGCAGGAATCATGGGGCCGCGACGAACGTTACAAATTCCGCATCCGCGTGAAAGACGCCGCGGGAACGGAAGGCGACGAATGGATCGGCAGCTCCAACGCGGACAACAGCCGCCCCACGGCCAATACGCCGCCGTCGTTCTGGGAACTGAAGCCCATTACCAACAACGACCGCTGGAACTATTGCTACAAGTTCATGACGGAAGTAGACACCCATAACTGCGATGTAAAACTGTACTTCTACACGGACAAAAATTACACGCACGAAATCATCATCAAATAAGACCGCCTTATGAACATACCGTTCAAAAAAATATTGTGCTGCGCACTTCTGCTTTCGACGTTAAGCGCCTGCCTGAAAGAGCCGGTGGACGACGGGCCGGGCCCGGGCGCCGGCAAAAAGCCGGTGACGCAGAACTGGGACAAAAATGCAGATTCGTCGTACGTATCGCTGATGGGAAATTTTTATAACCAGTCCGGCAAATACTACAACGAGAACAGCGCCGGTAAAACGGATTTCCATTACTGGCGCAACGCGCACGCGCTGGATGTGCTGCTGGACGCGTATCTCCGAACGGACGATCCCGAAGTAAAAAAACGCATGGACGAACTGCTGGAAGGTATGCGCGTAAAAAACGGCAACACGTACATCAACCATTTTTACGACGACATGGAATGGATGGCTCTGGCCTGTCTCCGCGCGTACGAAGCCACCAGCGACGAAAAGTATAAAACCACCGCAGAGCTGTTGTGGACGGACATCAAAACCGGCTGGGACGATACCTGGGGCGGCGGCATCTATTGGAACAAGGAACGCAGGAACAAAAACACGCCCGCCAACGCGCCCGCCTGCATCATCGCGGCGAGAATGTACCAGCTGAACCAGCAGCCCGAAGACCTCGACTGGGCCAAAAAGATCTACCAATGGCAAAAGACCAGTCTCGTAGATCCCGCTACCGGCCTCGTTTGGGACGGGCTGGACGGCAGCGGCACCAACAAGGCCTGGAAATTCACTTATAACCAGGGCGTGTACATCGGCGCCGGCGTGGAGCTGTACAAGATCACCGGTGAGGCGGCGTATATGAACGATGCGCTGAAGACCGCGAACAATTCGCTTACCGGCGATTTTACGCAGGGGAATATCATGAAGGACGAGGGTGGGGGAGACGGCGGTCTTTTCAAAGGCATACTGGTGCGTTACCTGATGCTGCTGATCACGGACGGCAACCTCAACGCCACGGACAAAACAAAATTCGTGAACTTCCTGAAGCTGAACGCCGAAACCCTTTGGGAGCAAGGCACAACACGGCCTTCCATCCTGTTCGGCCCGAAATGGACGGCCACCGTCAGCACCACCGACCTGAGCACGCAACTCAGCGGCGCCATGCTGATAGAAGCCGCGGCAAGATTAAAAACACTTGGATTGATAGAATAAACATGATCTTATGCCAGCAGAGCCGCCCGTTTCCCCGGGCGGCTTTTTTATGTCACGATCTCCCCTCAACATTGTCAAATGACCCGCCCGTCCGCTTCCGCGGATCGTGGTAAGTTTGTGGATATAAACCCCGCGTTATGATGAAAAATATGTTCGACCGCTCCGTGCGCGACGAGGTGATCGTAAGGATCAGCCAGCTGCATAACGACAGCCGGCCGCAATGGGGCAAAATGAGCGTAGGCCAGATGCTCCGGCACGTAGCCCTGTTCGAGGACATGATACAGGGCAGGAAATCGTACAAACGCACCCTGCTCGGGAAAGTGCTCGGCCGCTGGGCGCTGCAGGATACGATGAAGGACAAGCCCATGCGAAAAGGCGCGACCGCCATCGGTATCGGCGTTCCCGAGATCATCACCGGCGACATCACCGTAGCCAGGGACCATTGGATCAGCCTGCTGGACGACTACGACCGGTTTTCCAACGAACCTTTTATACATCCTTTTTTCGGGCTGATGACCAAAGAGCAGACCGGTCTTTTCGCTTATAAACATACCGATCACCACCTTCGCCAGTTTGGCTGCTAATAAAGAGACCGGGCGGCGGAACCGCTGATAATCATTTCCATATGCCCGGCGCCTTCCCCGTTTTGCCCCTGAAAAATCGATATAGCAACGGCGCGAAGCCTGCCCGTCCCCCTAAAATGGCCTTGCATACTAACCGTACGGTACCTATCTTTATCCGGTTTCACAGTCAAAATCAAAATCTTAAATACGCGCGAGTTGTACGCCAGGCTGAATGATAGAGCATTATGGACGAAGGTGACGGAAGGGGATAAGGAGGCGTTTGCCTTCCTGTACCGTACCTGGTTTCCCGCTTTATTCCGTTACGGCATGAAACTCCAGCCCGACGAGAGCCTGGTGAAAGACTGCATCCACGACCTGTTCGTGACCATCTGGCTCAGCCGCGAAAGGCTTTCCTCCACCGATTCCATCCAGTTTTATTTACTTGCCAGCCTGAAAAGGCGCATCGGCGCGCAGCTGCAAAAAAACGCCGTGGACATTTTCGGGGAGGTGCCCGAAACCGCGGAAACTTACGCTTCTCCCGAGGAAAACATCATCCGCGAACAGGCGGGCCAGGAGCTGCAGCGCAAGCTGGGAAAAATGATGGGGCAATTGCCGCCGCGCCAGCAGGAGATCCTGCACCTGCGTTTTTACGAAGGCCTCAGCCCGCAGGAAACCGCCGACCTGATGGAGCTGAGCCTCAATTCCTCCTACGTGCTGCTGTCCAAAGCGCTCAATTTCCTGAAAAAACACAGCGAAGGGCTCAAATGCCTCATTTTTTTCGTGGTGCAACTGGTTTATTTGTAATTAGTTATAACAATTTTTAAAAAAAGAGGGAAAAAGGCGCTAAGATTTTACCCGTTTCCTGCTTTACCATATAAGTATCGATAATGACATCCAGCAATTTCACGACGCAAGATTTTTTGCAGCACCCTGAGTTCCGCAAATGGGTGCTTGAACAGGACGAAGCCGCCGCCGCTGCCTGGGAAACCTGGCTGCGCGAGCATCCTGGAAAGGAAAGTGAGCTGCTGGAAGCAAAGGAGATATTGCTGGCCCTGCAGGCGAACACGCATACGCCGCCCGAAGGCGCGGAAGCGGACACCTGGGAAAGGATCGTGCGCAGCATGGAAGAAGGCGCCCGAGTAGTGCCGATGCCCGCCGCGAAACGCCGCCGCTCTCTTGGCTGGCGGTTGGGATATGCCGCGGCCGCCGCGGGTTTGATCGCGTTCGCCGCGATGTGGCTGATGAAGCCGGCGGAGATCAATTTCCGCACGGCGCAGGGCGAAATGAGGACCATCGAATTGCCGGACCACTCGGTGATCAGGCTGAACGGCAACTCCGGCATCCGCTACCAGGAAGGCTGGGGGAAAGGCGAAACGAGAGAAGTGCATCTCACCGGCGAAGCGTTCTTTACCGTTACGCAGCAGGCAGGGGCAGCGCCTTTTATCGTGCATACGGAAGACCTGGACATCCGCGTGCTGGGCACTTCGTTCAACGTGAACACCCGCCGCAGCGCCACGCAGGTGGTGCTGAGCAACGGCAAGGTGCAGCTGGTGCCTAACGGCCGCAAGAAAAATACGGCGCCCATCACCATGAAACCCGGCGATATGGTCGTGTATTCCGCGGCCACCACTTCGGTGCTGGTGAACAAACAGGTGGAGCCGGAAAATTATTGCTCATGGCGCAACAACGTGCTTGAGTTTACGGACGCGCCCATCGGCGACGTGGTGCGCGCATTGCAGGAGAACATGGGCGTGACCATCGAGCCGGAAGACGCCGGTCTCGGCGGCCAGACCTTTACAGGAAGCATACCATTAGACGATATCGGGATTTTCTTTAAAACGATCTCCCGCACATTTGATGTTGAGATAGAAAAAACAGGACCGAAATCATACCGGATCAGCAAGCATAACTAAGCGAGTTAATTAATGGTGTTCCCGCGGAACGCGGGCTATGTCGATATAAATTCCCGTCATGAGCGGGGCAGGCTATGCCATGCCTGGAAATGGGGAAATCAGAAAACAAATCAACAACCAACCAAAAATCTATTGTTATGGTAGAATTTTACGCCGGGAAATTTCGAAAAAGCCTGGCCCTGGTTTTACTGCTGCCGATGGCGGCGTTGAGCGGGGGCGCAAGTGCCGCGGCATGGGCTTCGCCCGGGTATTTTGAGATGCAAAGCAATCCCTCCGACGGCAGGCCTTTGCCGCTGAAGGACGTGCTGGCGCGGATAGAGCAGCAATACAAAGTGCGCATCAATTACATCGGCAACACCATCCAGGGCGTGAGCGTGAAGCAGCCCGCCGCGCGCAAAAGCGGCGAGCGTATGGAGGACTATCTCAACCAGTTCCTCAT
>CBINIO010000306.1:0-5657 GCA_966250725.1 uncultured Chitinophaga sp. | reverse complement strand
GGTCGGTAGACCCTGCTTTTGCCGGAAGGGGGCTGCTTTCAAGGATCATTTATCCCACAGGCGGTTCCGACACGCTTATTTATGAGGGGAATGATTATTGGTCGGAAGAACTTGGACCCATTCCAACAGGGAATAAATCGGTAGCTACGGCCAGCTATGTATACCGTCAGCTGGTTACCCATTCCGATACGGTCAGGATGCCGGTGATACCCGGGGTTTCTTCCATGGTGGCTACGCTTACCGTGGAGACGACGGTGGGCGACCCACAGAATCCCTCACCGCACGACTATTCGGAGCTGAAAGTATATGATGAAACAACGGCACAGTTGCTGATCGATGAAACATATCAGCAATACACGACGAAGGAAATTACCATGGGGCTGACGCCAGGCCACCTGTACAAGATCGAATGCTCGGCGCAGGCAGGTGTTGTTGAGGCATACCTCAGCGCATCCCTGAAATACCAGAACGGCGTGCCGCAGATTATCCGGCAGAATAAGCCTGCCGGCGGCATGCGCGTTGCCAAAATACAGTCCCGGAATAATTTTACGAATGGTGTTATTACCAAAAAATATTACTATCGATCGCTTGCGAAACCGGATTCATCCACCGGCAGGATTACCCGCACGTTACCTAATTATATCCGGATCGTTGATCGCGTGATCGAATGTTCGCAATCCGTTGGCGGGACGGTTAGCTGCGGGGACTATTATTCACTGCTCAGTTCTTCCGTTGACAACATGCAGCTATATCCCGGCGGCCCGGTGGTTTACACGGCCGTCGTGGAAGGATGGGGGGAGGATTTTGAAAACGGGGGCGTGGAATATGCGTTTGAAACTGCGCATGACGTACCCGCGAACGCCGTGCTGAATAACGGTGTGAATGGCGGCCCGGTCACGAATTTATCGTGGCGGAACGGCCTCGAGATTTACCGTAACACATTCAAAAAAATGCCTGACGGCTCAAAGCGGTCCGTTCAAAAAATATATAGTTATTATAAAGACGACGTACGCGGGGAATGGACCTTCGATAACTATATTTTTGAAAAGAACTACGAGCTGGTATATGGGGTGGATGCATACACGACCAGGCCCTTCAATGGAAGCCTGTTTAAAGTAAATGGCAACTGGACGTATAAAGACAGTACCCGCACCGTTACTTACGATGATAACAACGATTCGCTGGTCGTAACGGAGAAGTTTTTTTATGACAATGATGTCCATCTGCAGCTTACCCGCCAGCGCAGCAGGAATAGCCTGCAGGAAGAACGGCTGGTGATCAACCGGTATCCGCAAGACAAGGCTGCGATCACAGGGCTGTCGGCTACTGCTGCACAGGCGATAGACAGCATGATCGCCTCCAACCAGGTGGAGCAGCTGATCGAGATGGAGCAGCATATTGCGGGGAGCCAGCAGCTGGCGGTGAGGAACAATAGCAAATACTGGACGGTCGGCGGGCACGGATTTGTTGCACCTGCCGATGTGGAGGTTCAATTTGGCGCTTCCCCCAAAGAGACACGGGTAGTGTATACGGAATACGATGCGAGGGAGAACCTGGTCACACAGGCCAAGAGCGGCGATGCCCCCAATACCTACCTTTGGGGTTACCAGGGCGTATTCCCGGTGGCGCAGGTTATAAATGCCGGTACAGCTTCAGTCGCCTATACTTCATTTGAAGCGGACAGCAAGGGACTGTGGGTATTTTCCGGCGCCGTAGTGGCAGACAATACGGCTCCTACAGGCAAAAAGGTGTATTCCCTGACCGGCAATAATATCACCAGGACCGCTTTGCCCTCAGGCGCATATGTAGTGAGTTATTGGGCGAAAGGGGGAAGCGTTCAGGTGAACGGGGCTGCGGGTGCCGTCATACGATCATTTAACGGCTGGACCTTATACCGCCGCGTGCTTACTGCAGCAACGAGCGTTATCGTTTCCGGGACGGGTTATATAGACGAACTGAGGTTGCATCCGCAGAACGCGCAAATGGTGACATACACTTACCATCCCGTGTATGGTATAAACGGGCAGGCCGATGCAAAAGGTCAGATCACCCGTTACGAATACGATCTTTTTGGACGATTGAAGCTGATCCGGGACCAGGATGGAAAGATCGTGAAGCAGATGGACTATCAATACAATGTTAACCTCTAACCCGGCAGCTATGAAGATCCAGTTTATCCCCGCCGCATTGATCATAACCCTTGGTATAAAAACAGCCTCAGCGCAAAACGTTCCCGGAGGCGCTGCCCGGCCTTCGGCCACGCCGGTTACACAGCCAGCTGCCTTTACGGCCGGCAAGATCAACTACGTTCGTACCTGGGAACCCAGAAAGCCTGAAAGCGATGCGGCCGCGGTGGCTTCCACCGTCAGAACGGTGCCGGAAGTATTGCAAACTACTCAATATTTTGACGGACTGGGGCGACTTATCCAAACCGTTACAAAAGGCGTCAGCATGACCGGCAAGGACGTTGTGTCGCCGGTCGTGTACGATGCGTTCGGGCGTGAACAATACCAGTATTTGCCGTATGTTCCTCAAACCGGAGGCAGCACCGACAATGATGGCAAATTCAAAATGTCCCCGTTTGCGCAGCAGGCTGCTTTTTACCAGAGCGGGACATTAATGCCGGGAGCTTCCGGGGAATCCATCTATTACAGGCAGACGATATTCGAAACTTCCCCGCTTAACCGTGAATTGTATGAGTACGCACCGGGAAACAGCTGGGCTAAAGAAGGAGGGAACCGCCCGGTGCAGAAGCAATACCTCATCAATAAGACGTCCGACTCAGTAAGGATCTGGACGATGCCGGCAAGCGGGAACGTTCCCACCTCCACCGGAATCTATGCCCGGGGAACGTTGACAAAGAATATTACGGCAGATGAAAGCGGAAACCAGGTGATTGAATATAAAGACCTTGACGGGCAGGTAATCCTGAAAAAGGTGCAGCTGGCGCAAAGCCCCGGCACTGCGCATGTGGGCTGGCTTTGTACATACTATGTCTATGACCGCCTTCATAATTTACGGTTTGTTATCCCCCCAAGGGCCGTGGAGCTGGCGAACAGCACCTGGAGCTTGTCCGCCGTAGCGGATGGCCTTTGTTTTCAATACCAGTATGACCGTCGGCAACGTATGATCGAGAAAAAAGTACCGGGGGCAGGGCCGGTGCATATGGTGTATGATGTGCGGGACAGGCTGGTGTTTACCCAGGATTCCGTTCAGCGGGCCAAAACGGCAAAAGAGTGGCTCGTTACATTTTACGACGGATTGAACCGGCCGGTCATGAAAGCGATATATCCTTCGAATGCAACCCGCGCGCAACTCCAAACAATGATGGATGGAGTATCGGGCAGCAGCGTTCAGCTTATCGATGTTATTCCCGGCCCGGAAGACCTTATATTGGGATACCGGGAACCAGGCATTCCATCTTACCAGGCCAGCAACAGCATCGAGTTTGTAAGCGGATTCGAAAGCGAGGCAAACGCCGAGTTTATTGCCGAAATCGTTCCCAATCTGAACCTTGGAAGCACTACGATAACCGCCAGCAATCCTTTACCGGGAATTTCAGGCTACCAGCCGCTGGCGTATACCTATTACGACAATTACGATTACACCGGCGCCAAAGCCTTTGATTCGGATAACGCCGCCAAGCCGCAAGCCGGTTCGAATCCCTACGGTGAGAGCATTGTTCGCAGCGATATGACCGAGGGATTGGTGACCGGCACCCGAACGCGCGTGCTGGGTACCGATCAATGGCTGACCAGTACAATGTTTTACGATGCAAAAGGGAGGATGATCCAGTCCCGTTCCGACAACATCCGCGGCGGGGAGGACATTTCCAGCACAATGTATGATTTCAGCGGGAAGGTGCTTAGCACCTATCTGCATCAGAAAAATCCGGCCAGCGGCGCGTCTCCTCAAACCCGGGTGCTCACCCTGCAGCAGTACGATCATGGCGGGAGGGTAACTGAAATCAGGAAAAAGCTGGGCGATACAGGCCCGGAAAGAATTATAGCCAGCATGAGCTATGACGAACTGGGGCAATTGAAGGTAAAGCGGCTCGGCTCGGAAGACGGCATATTCTTCCTGGACAGTCTTCGTTATGAATTCAATATCCGTGGATGGCTGTCCGGCATCAATAAAGCATTCGTGAATACAGGCAACAGTACTGACAACTGGTTCGGGCAAGTGCTGAGTTACGACTATGGGTTTACCAAAGCGCAATTTAGCGGCAACATTTCCGGAGCAAAATGGAAAAGCGGTACGAATGGCCTGGCACGCGCCTATGGTTACGAATATGATAAAGCGAACAGGCTTGTGGCAGCTGATTTCAACCAAAATAATACACCCGCCGGTACGGCCTGGGAAAAGAACCTGGTCAATTTTACGGTGAATCATATCGGGTATGATGCCAACGGCAACATCCTCCGCATGAAACAGAACGGGCAGAAAGGTACAACGCCAGGCATCGTGGACCAGCTGCGGTATGAATATTATGGCAACGGCAACCAGCTTCGTTTCGTGAGAGACAGCACAAATGACGTCAACAGTACGTTGGGCGATTTTAAGGAGCCTGCCGCGAATAATACCTCCAACAGCGCCCAGCCGCTCACGGATTTCGATTACCGGTACGATGGTAATGGCAATATGGTGCTGGACAAGAACAAGGGAATTGCCAGCATCAGTTATAATCACCTGAATCTCCCCCAGTTGATACATATCGCCGGTAAAGGCACTATCCGGTATACCTATGATGCAGCAGGCGTAAAATGGCAAAAGACAGTGACGGACAGTACGGTTTCGCCTGTTAAGACGACGATAACCGATTATATCGGCGGCATGGTATACGAACGGGATTCGCTGCAGTTCGTTTCCCATGAAGAAGGCCGGGTACGCGTAAAATATGAGACAGGATTGCCGCTGTCTTATGTGTTCGACTATTTCGAAAAAGATCATCTGGGCAATGTGCGGCTGGTGCTTACGGAGGAAAGCAGCACGCAACTGTATATGGCGAGTATGGAAACAGAGCAGGCAGCGAAAGAGAACGCGCTGTTCAGCAATGTGGATGCCAGCCGTAGCGCCAAGCCTGCCGGTTATCCGGAAGATAAGACTACAGCACGAAATAATGCCGTTGCAAAATTGAACGCCGCGAATCCCGACAGGATGATCGGTCCTTCCATTGTGCTTCGCGTTATGGCCGGCGACACTATCTCACTGGGAGCGAAGGCGTTTTATAAATCTATTGGCCCTAAAAAAGATAAAAGTGCGGCGCAGCCGGCGGCGGATATGACGGTAGCGCTCCTGCGGGCATTCGGAGGTATTTCAATAGGTGGCGATAAAGGCGGGGAAACGGAGAGCGCAGCATCGCCGTTCAATAACCAGCTCTTCCCGGCGGAATACGAACGGCTCAAACCCCAGGATCCGTCAGAAGAAAACTTGAACCGTCCGAAGGCATATCTTAACTTTGTGTTATTCGATGAAGAATTCAAGCTGGTGGAAGAAAACAGCGGGGCAAAACAGGTGCAGGCCACGCCGGACGAGCTGCAAACGCTGGCGCAGGATAAAATGGTGATGCGGAAAAGCGGCTTCCTCTATGTTTATACCAGCAACGAAAGCCAGCAGGACGTATTTTTTGACAATGTGGTGGTTATGAGCAATCCCGG
>CBINIO010000305.1:0-5660 GCA_966250725.1 uncultured Chitinophaga sp. | reverse complement strand
GGCCGTTGATCTGCTGGCTGGAAGACTGGCGCATCTGCACTGCGGGCGCGGGTTTCTCCACCGGGTTTTCGCTCGGCGGGAAAGGATGCCCGTCCACCACCGGTATGCTCTGCCCGATCACCTTGACGATATCTTTCACGTAGGGCCTTTCTTCCGCTTCGCAGAACGAAAGCGCGATGCCGCTTGAACCGGCGCGTCCCGTACGGCCGATGCGGTGTACGTAAGTTTCCGGTACGTTGGGAATTTCAAAGTTGATCACATGGCTCAGGTTGTCCACGTCGATGCCGCGGGCGGCAATGTCCGTCGCTACCAGCACGCGGATGCGGCCTGCTTTAAAGTCGGTCAGCGAGCGCTGGCGGCTGTTCTGCGACTTGTCGCCGTGAATGGCGCTCGCCTGGATGCCGGATTTGTTGAGCTCTTTCGCAACCCTGTCCGCGCCGTGTTTGGTGCGGGTAAATACGAGCGCGCTTACGATGGCGGGATCTTTCAGCACATGTATCAGCAACGCGCGCTTGGAGCTTTTATCCACGTAATACAGCTGCTGCTCCACCTTCTCCGCGGTGGATGAAACCGGCGTTACCGCTACCTTTTCAGGATTGGTAAGGATGGAATCTGCCAGCCCCGCGATTTCCGAAGGCATGGTGGCGGAGAAGAACAGCGTCTGCCTTTTTTCGGGCAGCTTGGTGATCACTCTTTTTACGTCGTGGATAAAACCCATGTCCAGCATGCGGTCCGCTTCGTCCAGCACGAACTGGCGGATATTCCGCAGGTTGATGTGCCCCTGCTGCCAGAGGTCGAGCAGCCTGCCCGGCGTGGCGATCAGGATGTCGGTGCCCTGTTTCAGGCTTTGTATCTGCGTGTGCGCCGATACGCCGCCGAATATCACGAGATGCCTGATGCCGGTATGCGCGCCGTAATCGCGGATGTTCTCCGCGATCTGGATGGCCAGCTCGCGCGTAGGCGTAAGGATCAGCGTTTTGATATGCCTGTCCGGCGTTGCGGCCGCCTGCTTTTCCTTATAAAGCAATTGCAGGATGGGAATGGCGAACGCGGCGGTTTTGCCGGTGCCGGTCTGGGCGCAGGCCAGGAGGTCTTTCTGGGCAAGCACGATAGGAATGGCTTGCGTCTGGATAGGTGTAGGCGTACTATAGCCCTGTGTTTCAAGCGCGCGCAAAATGGGCGCGATGAGACTTAATTTCTCGAATGACAATATGTTTGATTTAAGTTTAAAACGATGCTAACAATCCTGCTCGAAAGAAGGGAAGGATGGCTAGATTGTATATCCACACATCATTTTAAAGTGAACCTAACTGCGGAGGGGGATAAACCTTTTCTGCGGAGAGGGGATATAAGAATGGGGCAAAGATACGCAAAATACCCGGACTAACGCACAATGAAACGTTAAAAACGCAGGTTGCGGGATACCGGCAAAAAAGGCATACACTGCTTAATTGCAAAAAATCAGGCGGCCCGGAAGCTGCGGGGAGTGACCTGGGTCTTTTTCTTGAAGAAGTTATTAAAGTGTGCGGGCTCCTGGAACCCGAGACAGTAGCCGATCTCGGAAACGTTCCAATCGGTATGTTTCAGCAGGGCTTTGGCTTCCTGCACCAGCCGCTCGGAGATCAGCTCCGAAGTGGATTTGCCGGTGGCGTCTTTTAACGCTTTATTGAGATGGTTGACGTGCACGGACAACTGCGAAGCAAAATCGATGGCGGTGCGCAGGTTCACCTGCTGCATGGGCGATTCGATAGGGAACTGTCTTTCCAGCAGGTCGGAAAACAAGGCGGATATACGCGAGGCCGCATTGGAATGCGCCGGAGAAACCGCGATGGGCTGCAGCTTCATGCCCATGTGTATCAGCTCCATGGCGTAGTTGCGCAGCAGGTCGTATTTATATTGATAATCCGAACGGATCTCCGCCAGCATCTTTTCAAAAATATCTTTTACCGGCTGCACCTGCTCCCGCGGCAGGAACACTACGGGCTGCCCGCCGGGCCTGAACAAGGGATATTCCGCCACCCGCGTGCCGCTGAAGTGATGAAAAAAAGCTTCGGTGAAAATACAGAAGTACCCGGACTGGTTTTCGTCCAGAGCATCGCACTGGTAAGGCACCTGCGGGTTGGCGAACATCAGCGCGTGCTCTTCCACGTCGATGGTCTTGTCCGCAAAATAATAGCGGTTGCGCCCGCTTACAAGGGCCACTTTATAAAAATCTTTGCGGCTGTAAGGCAGGGGTTTTGCGCCGGGGCCCACAAATCCTTCCGCGTTGAACACGTTGAAGTGCCCCAGCTCCTTGCTGATGCCGGAAGGCATGGCCAGCTGCTTGGCGCGGTAAAATTCTTCGAGCGACTGTATCTTTTCCATATTTCAAATTTACAAAGAAGCATGGATTACGAAATTCACGATTTTTTTGTTCAAATAGAGCGTTTTTCATAAACGCCATTCGTCAGGAATGCTCGCGGATAAACTGGAAGGCCCGCCGCTCCGACCAGTAATGTTTTCCCGAAAAGGTCACAAAACCGACATGACCGCCCGTTGCGGGCGTTTCGAGATGAAAATGCGTATTGGCTTCCGCTTCGGCGTAAGGGAAGCTGCCTTTGCCGAGAAACGGATCGTCCAGCGCATTGATGAGCAGTGTGGGAATAGTGATATCGCGCAGGAATTGTTTGGAGCTGTTTTTTGCCCAGTATTCTTCCGCATCCCTGAAACCGTGTATGGGAGCGGTATACCGGTCGTCGAACTGGCGGAAGTTGCGGATGGAGCCAAAATCTTCCAGCGAAATTTTTTCAGGGTAACGCCGCGCTTTGACCACCAGCTTTTCACCGAGCGAGCGGATAAAACGTTTCATATAAATGGCGTTGTGGCGTTTCTCCAGCTCGAAGGAGCTGTCTTTCAGATCGACGGGCACGGAAAGGCCCACGGCCGATTTTATGATGGCGGGAATGGCCGCGCCTTTTTCGCCGACGTATTTCAACATCACGTTCCCGCCCAGTGAGAATCCCACCAGGTGCAGGCTTTCATAATCCTGCCGTACGTGCGCGATCACGGTTTGAAGATCGCCCGTTTCCCCGCTGTGATAAAAACGGAGCGCATGGTTCGCCTCGCCGCTGCAGCCGCGGAAGTTCATCGATACCGTATCAAAACCGCCTTCGTTGAAGATGCGCACCATGCCGGTCACGTACTGGCGTTTGGAATTGCCCTCGAGCCCGTGCAGGATGATGACGAGCTTTTTGCTGCCGGTCCGGCTGAAGTCGAGGTCGAGAAAATCGCTGTCCGCCGTGGCGATGCGCGTGCGGGTATAATGCACCGCGTTCACCTTTCTGAAAAGGGAAGGGAAGATCGTGAGCAGGTGCCTGTTCCTGAGCAGAACGGGCGCTGTGTAATCGGGCGATGGCAATACCGGCATACGGCAAAGGTAGCACAACGGCGGTCATTCATCAACAGGCGCGGGCACGAACGTAAACATCCACTTGACGGGATTTTTCCAGTCCCTGCTTTCGAAGCCGCCCACCGGCGCCTTTACCAGCACGGTGTTCCACCCTTTGCGGAGCCGTACCGGCGTGGGAGGGCGGTATTCGTAGCCTTCGTCCGTCAGCGGTATTTCAAGGTTGCCTTTCTGCCCGCCTCTTTTCCAGTCGGGCGGGGAAACAGGCCGGCCGTTCACCCACACTTTGCTTTCTTTTTTGTCCCATGCGCCCGCGGGCGGCGTGTCGGTGGCGGGTGAGCGGGAAAGATTGTAAAACCCGATCCAGTAACCGGCGGTGGTATCGGAGGGGCTCCAGATGCGGGTGGTGGCATACCAGGTGGAATTTTCGCGCGGCCCGGCGAGCCAGCTGCGTACCTGCGGCGCCCACCAGTGACGAAGGATGATAGTGCCGCCCGTGGCTTCCTGCGCGGGTTTGGGCAGATCTCCGTTCTCAGGGCCGAAGCTGCGCGAAAGCTCGCCGCCGTTGTCGTAGGGGCCGTAAAGTTTCCAATGGATGCCGGCCTGCGGGCTGTAAGGAAAGGGTTTGTCGTGGAAGTACCGGTGATGGTGCGTTTCCAGCCGCCGTTCAAACGCTGCGAACGCCGCTGTATCCGTAATATGTACCTGCACGCCTTTTTCGCCGCCGCCTTTCCATGCTTTCTCCGCGAAGGCCAGCATCGCGGGATAGACGGGGTTCATCCGCATCATGTCTTCCTCCCTGCTCACATTGCGGTCATGCCAGAGACAAAGCGTGCCGCCCTTCATGTTCGCGTTTTCCCGCGCCTGGTCGCCGATCTGCCGGAAATAAATGGACACTACGCTTTCCAGCGGGTCCATATGATTGATGTAAAAATAGCGGGAGTCGATGTATTGAAGGGCGGTATCGTTTACGCCGTTGTCGCCCCACAGCTGCCGCACCGTTTGCGCGCCCACGTTGCCGCCGGGGCTCCAGCCGATCGTTTTTCGTCCTGCTTCATGCAACTGCGCGATCACTTCGGGGAGGAAGTTTTTGTTTTTGATATGCACCTCGTCGCCGCCGATGTGAATGTAGGGCAGCCGGTAAGTCCCGCAGAATTCGCGGAGGATATTTTTGACGATGGCGAGCCCGCTGTCGCTTTGCATATCCGTTCCCATAGCTCGTTTGAACGCAGCGCTATGACCCGGCATATCTATTTCCGGCACCAGCTGGATGTGCCTGTCCGCGCAGAATTTTATCAGCTCGCGCATGTCCGCTTCCGAATAGAATTTCCCTTTGTTGCGGATCATATGTTCCGGCGCGGTTAGCTGCGGGTAACGTTTTACGGCCAGCCGCCACGCGATGTCTTCGGTGAGGTGGAAGTGGAAGATGTTGTATTTGTACTTCGCCATTACTTCGATCTGCTCTTTCAGCAAGGGCATGGACTGGTAATTCCTTCCCACGTCCACCATATAACCGCGCCACGAAAAGGCCGGCTCGTCGGCGATGCGGCAAAACGGCAGCGGGCCGCCGGGCTGCAGCAGCTGCATGAACGTTTGTATGCCGTAAAATGCGCCCTGCGCGGTGGCCGCTTCCAGCAAAATGCCGCGGGCGTTCACTTCCAGCCGGTAGGCCTCTTTTCCCATTTCCGCTTTGCGGATAACAAATGCGGGTCGTTGAGAACGGGCAGGAAGAATATGCCGTTCTTCCAGCAGCCGTAGCAGCCGCGCGGCTTCGTGCGGGAAATCGGATGACTGAACGGAAAGTCCTTTGTCGAGCGAAAGCCCGCCCTTGCCCCATTCGATCTGCTTTGGCTCGGGGATCAGCGCGGGTTGGGCGGCCGCGCGCAGGCAGCACAATAAGAGCAGCGAAATAAAAATCCTCATTTCTTGATCTTTACGGTCGTGAAAATGATCTGCCGGTAACCGTCCTTTTCATACAGCACACCGATGCGGTTGCCGGCTACCTGCACAATATCGGAATAAGCGGTGTAATCTTTTTTTCCATCAGGACTTTTATCGATGAGATAATTTTGCCGCCAGGTTTTTCCTTCGTCGTTGCTGATGCGCAGCGTGAGGTTGTCGCGGCGGAGCGTGTCGGCTGCATTGCAGAATGCCAGCCGGTTCCCGCTGATGTTCAGCAAAGTGCCCTGGCAAACGGGGTCGGGCAGGTTGAAGTCGTAATAAGCCGTGTCCCAGCTTTGGCCGCCGTTGCCGCTAAGCGCCACGATGCGCGCTT
>CBINIO010000304.1:0-5700 GCA_966250725.1 uncultured Chitinophaga sp. | reverse complement strand
TATGCGGCGCGCCCAATGTGGCCGCTGGCCAGAAAGTAGTGGTAGCGCCCATCGGCACCACCATTTACCCTAACGGCGGCGAGCCGCTGACCATGAAAAAAGCAAAGATCCGCGGGGAAGAAAGCTTTGGCATGATCTGCGCGGAAGACGAAATAGGACTGGGCACAAGCCATGAAGGCATCCTCGTGCTCGACCCTTCCGTACGACCCGGCACCACGGCCCGCGAGCTGTTCCAGCCCGTGCAGGACCATGTATTCGAGATCGGTCTCACCCCCAATCATATGGACGCCATGAGCCACATGGGCGTGGCCCGCGACGTTTGCGCCTACCTGAACAACCGCGAGAACACTGCGGTGTACAGCGTGCGCAAACCCGGCATACACGCCGCCACCAAGGCTTCAAAGGCATTGCCCGTCGGCGTGGAAGTAAAGAACGCCGACGCCTGTCCGCGTTACTGCGGCCAGACCATCACCGGCGTAAAAGTAGGCCAGTCGCCCGCCTGGATGCAGCACCGCCTGCAGGCCATCGGCGTAAGGCCCATCAATAATATCGTAGACATTACCAATTACGTGCTGCATGAAACCGGGCAGCCGCTGCATGCTTTCGACGCGGACCAGATAAAAGGCGGAAAGGTCATCATACAGAACCTGCCCACCGGCACCGTATTCCTTTCGCTTGACGGCAAGGAGCGCAAGCTGGACGAAGGCGACCTGATGATCTGCGACGGCGAGAGCAACCCGATGTGTATCGCCGGCGTGTTCGGCGGGTTGAACTCCGGCGTGAAGAACGAGACCACCAACATCTTCCTCGAAAGCGCGTACTTCAGCGCCACCGGCATCCGCAAAACCTCCATGCGCCACGGCCTGCGTACGGACGCCGCCGTTCGTTTCGAAAAAGGGCTGGACATCAGCCTCGCGCCTTTCGCGCTGGAAAGGGCCGTGGCCCTGATCAACGAGCTGGCGCACGGCGCGCCCGCCTCCGAGGTAACGGACGTGTACCCCGTGCCCGCCCCGCAAAAACATATCGACATCACTTACGCCTATATCAATACCCTCAGCGGTCACCATTACGCGCCCGAAAAAGTGAAGAACATCCTTTGCAGCCTCGGCTTTACCGTTCATTCGGAAAACGGGCAGGAGCTGCGCGTGACCGCCCCGCTGCACAAGCCGGACATCAACATCCCGGCGGACATCGTGGAAGAGATCATGCGCATCGACGGGCTGGACAATATCCCCATCCCCGAGTTCGTACGGATGGTACCAAGCCGCCAGGCGCAGCCGGACAAAGAACGCGTGAAAGAAAAGATCGCGGACTATCTCGCTTCCAACGGCTTCTCCGAAATATTCACCAACTCCATCACCAACAGCCAGTATTACAAACACCTGGATACCGACTCGATGGTGATGATGCTCAACAGCCTTACGTCCGACCTCGACGTGATGCGCCCTTCCATGCTGGAAACCGGCCTGGAGCGCATCGGCTATAACCTGAACCGGCGCAACGAAGACCTTCTTTTCTTCGAGTTCGGCAAAACCTACCGGAGGGAAGAAACGGGCAATTACCCGGAAACCGCGCACCTGAGCCTGTACATTACCGGGCAGAAGTTGCCCGAGAACTGGATGCACAAAAGCCAGCCGGTGGATTTTTATTACCTGAAAAGTTTTATCGGCAACATTTTGCAGCAGCTGGCATTGCCCGCCGCGCAGATGACCGCCGCTAACATACATGGCCTGCAGCCCGCCTTCGAGATCGCCGTGAACGGAAAGACCGTGGCGATGGCCGGCGGGGTGACGCCGCAGAAGCTGAAAGAATTCGACATCAAACAGCCGGTGTGGTACGCGGATTTTTATTGGGAAGAGATACTGAAGCAGCTGCAAACAAAGGATTCCTTCTACCAGGAGATTCCCCGCTTCCCCGCCGTGCGCAGGGACCTGGCGCTGGTGCTGGATAAATCCGTAACTTTCGCCGCGGTGGAAACGGCGGCGCGTTCCGTAAAAACGCCGCTGCTGCAACATATCAACCTGTTCGACGTTTTTGAAAGCGAAAAGCTGGGCGCCGGCAAGAAGTCGTACGCCGTGAGCTTCACTTTCCAGGACAAGCAGAAAACGCTGACCGACCAGGAAACGGACGCCCTGATGAACAAGCTGGTAAAAGCCTTCGAATCACAATTACAGGCGGAAATCCGCAAATAAATGGAGATCGAACAGTACATACAAAACATCGAGGACAAGCTGCAGCAGCTGTTTAAAAAACTACAGCAGTCGCAGGAAGACAACGCGCTGCTGCGCGGGCAGGTGCAGCAGCAGCGGGACGAGTTGCAGCAGCAGCAGCAGACCATCGAGGCTTTGGATGAAAAACTGAAACTGGCGAAGATCGCCACCGCCACGCAGGGCAACGGTCTTTCCGAAGACGAGGACGCATTCCGGAGAGAGGTACGGGGCAAGATCAACGATTATATCCGGGAGATCGACCGCTGCATCGCGCTGCTGAACACCTGATCCTTCACTTATATCTCTCCCGGCCTTACGCGGTTGGGCGGATAATCCTTTATGATCCTGATATTTTTTGCCAGCGGATGCCGCAGGTTGACCAGGTAATTCCACTGGTGGCTCATTTCCGGGGAAGGAAAGGCCAGCACGAGCGCTTCCGCCTTTTGCAGCAGCTCCGAGCCGAAGCGGCGGGTATGGGACCCGGCGGGGAACGCGTCCCAGTTTTCCGGGAGCTCTTCTTCTTTAAGGCGAATCACACTGTCCGGCACCTCGTATTCAACGATCACATACCCCTCCGGCACCGTGAACAATCCTGTAACGAGGTCGCTTTCCAGCAGGCACATGGCGGGGTGGTCCTTTGCGTGCAGGCAGGGGTCGGTCGCGAAGTTCCAACGGTCTGCCAGCCCGCTTGCGCTGATATCCCCGCAACGGTCCTTTTTAACCATTCTATATAATTTCATACGCGTGATTTCTAAGAATGCAGTTCCATGCGCAGCAGCTGCTGCTTCACTTCGTCCATACCCACAATGGTGTCGAGCATGGAAAGGGGCACGGCGCCGCCGAGGTCGCGGGAAGGCTGGCGCAGCCAACGGTGGAATAATTCCCTGCTGTTAAAAACGTTGTAACCCAGGCTGAACACTTCGGCGATGGCGATGAGCCGGTCGCTGACGTTGCGGTTCAGGATGTCTTTTCCTTTTTTCAGGTGAAGGGAGCGGTTGGTCACTACCAGCAGCGCGCTGAGCGTATCGTAATCCAGCTCGAATATCTCCTTGAGGCGGATCAGCTGTTCTTTGGACACGCCGGCTTTTGCGGCTTCGATCTTCCTCGTAAATAATACCTGCCGCATTTTTACGATCGATTCATAAGACACCAGCATGTCGTGCCCGTCCGTTACCCCGGCCTCTTTGCCGCCGCCGGTTGTTTTGGCCTTGTCTGGCTTTGCGTTCATAGCGAAGATAAGTTTAATTGACATTTGTACACATAGCTGCGTGAAACTTTTCCAGCTTCAACCGGTTTCCAGTCATAATGAGGGCGCCGGAAGCAGCATTCACGAAATCGTATAATTTTGTCAATTATAAACATAATTATCACACATTTGTGAAAAAACCCAGCTTTATTTTTCCACTTCCCGGACAACCCGCTTTTATTACATTTGTAACCAACACCAAGCAAACACAATGGAACCGCTAATACCCGTTAATATCGTCGTGGCCGACCGCACCTACCGGATCAAGATCCGGGCTGAAGAAGAAGAGGCCGTAAGGAGAGTAATGAAAGAAGTGAACGAAAAGATCATCGAGTTCAAGGCCGCCTATGCCGGAAAAGACATCCAGGACTATATCGCGATGGCCCTCATCATGTACGCCACCCATCCCGCCACCAGCGGCGGCAAGGCCCAGGCGGGGGTAGCCCCCTTCCTCCGGGAAAAACTGCAACACCTTGACAATCTGCTGGATGAACAGCTTAAATAGCCCGCCCTGCAACGTTTAGCATCCATAAATTATTCATTATCACAAGCTCCCCTGCGCTTTGCTGCTATTTTTTTGTTATTTTCGCGGGTCGGCTTTAGCCCTTTCACATGAAACGGGCCAGGGGCTTGATTATTATTAATACTCTTAAATACACATATATGACTGAACCAATCTCGATAATCACGGTAATAGTCGCGGGCGCCGTTGCGCTGGCGATCGGAATCATACTGGGAAAAATAATATTTGCTAAAAACACCAAAATAAAAATCCAGGAAGCGGAGGAACAGGCCAAAAGGATCATTGCGGAAGGGCAGCTGAGCGCGGAGAACCTGAAGAAGGACAGGCTGCTGGAAGCCAAGGAAAAATACCTGCAGCTGAAGTCGGAGCACGAGAAAGAGGTGATGCAGCGCAACCAGAAGATCGCGGAGTCCGAGAACCGCATCAAACAGAAAGAACAGTCCCTTAACCAGAAAAACGATAATATACAGAAGCAGGTCGCCGAAAACGAGTCCATCAAGGAAAACCTCGCCCGCCAGATAGAGATCGTGAACATCAAACGTTCGGAGCTGGAAAAACACCAGGAAGAGCATATCCGCCGGCTTGAAAAAGTGGCGGCGCTCACTGCGGAAGAAGCGCGCCACCAGCTGATCGAAAGCCTGAAAGAAGAGGCCCGCACCCAGGCCCTCGGCCACATCCAGGAGATCATCGAAGAGGCCAAGACCAAAGCCAATAAAGAAGCCAAGAAGATCATCATACAGTCCATACAGCGTACCGCCGCCGAGCAGACCATCGAGAACGCCATCACCGTGTTCAACCTGGAAAGCGACGAGATCAAAGGCCAGATCATCGGCCGCGAAGGCCGCAACATCCGCGCCATCGAAGCCGCTACCGGCGTGGACCTGATCGTGGACGACACCCCCGAGGCCATCGTACTCTCCTCCTTCGACCCGCTGCGCCGCGAGATCGCGCGCCTCAGCCTCCAGCGTCTTGTGCAGGACGGCCGCATCCACCCCGCCCGCATCGAGGAAGTGGTGGAAAAGACCAAACGCCAGCTGGAAGAACAGGTAATGGAGATCGGCGAACGCACCGTGATCGAAATGGGCATTCACGGTCTGCATAAAGAGCTGGTGCGCATGGTCGGCAAAATGCGCTTCCGCTCCTCTTACGGGCAGAACCTGCTGATGCACTCCAAAGAGACCGCCAACCTTTGCGCCGTAATGGCCGCCGAGCTGGGCCTCAATCCCAAGCTCGCCAAACGCGCCGGCCTGCTGCACGACATCGGTAAAGTGCCCGACGAAGAATCAGAGCTGAGCCACGCCCTTCTCGGCGCCAAGCTGGCTGAAAAATACGGCGAGCACGCCGCCATCGTGAACGCCATCGGCGCGCACCACGACGAAATGGAAATGACCTACGTGATCTCCCCCATCGTGCAGGCCTGCGACGCCATCAGCGGCGCCCGTCCCGGCGCACGCCGCGAGATCATGCAGAGCTACCTGCAGCGTATCAAGGACCTTGAAAACCTCGCCATGGGTTACGACGGCGTGGAAAAAGCATACGCCATCCAGGCCGGCCGCGAGCTGCGCGTGATCGTGGAAAGCGAAAAAGTGACCGACAACGACGCCGACCGCCTCAGCTTCGAGATCGCCAACAAGATCCAGAACGACATGCAATACCCCGGCCAGATCAAAGTAACGGTGATCCGCGAACGCAGGGCCGTGAACGGAGCAAGATAATCCGAA
>CBINIO010000303.1:0-5714 GCA_966250725.1 uncultured Chitinophaga sp. | reverse complement strand
AAGATCGTCCGGGTTGGCTTCGAGGGTCACTTCCGCGTCCGGCGTAATGGCGTAATGTTTGCGGAGGGTGTCCAGCAAACCGCGAATGGCGTCGCCGGAAAGCAGGCTGGGGGTACCGCCGCCGAAATAGACGGTGCGCACGGCTTCGCCGCCGAGGTACGGCTGCCGGAGGGCCGCTTCCGTATGAATGCATTCCATCATCTCATCGCGGTGCTGGAGCGAGGTGGAGAAATGAAAATTGCAGTAATGGCAAGCCTTTTTGCAGAAAGGAATATGGATATAGATACCGGCCATGCGTTGTTTTAAGAAAGAATTAGGGGGATTATTTGCAAACCTCGAAAATACATGTGAGTTTTGTTGATATTTTTGGAACAAGAATAGTTAATTGCATCATCAATAAATTTTACAGACCGTTGCGAACCTGGATGTTGTTCATGCTGCTGGTAATTGCTTCGCTGTCGTTGAGAGCGCAGACAGACAGCACGCCCAAAAAGGCGGCCCAGCCCAAGCCTGCTCCCGCGGCTGTACGCAAAGTTAAGACAGATTCCGCGGTTACCGTGCGTAAACCCGTAGCTGCGGCGCCGGGAACGTCCGCCGTTTCCAGGAAGCCGGCTGCCGCCGGTGCGTCACAAACGACGAACGCGGTCAAAAAACCGGCTGCTGCCACCGGGCCTCAAACCCGGCCCGCTTCGCAAACACCGGCTACGTCTCAAACGTCCGCTGCTTCTCAAACGTCCGCTGCTTCCGGGACGCCTCAAACCCGCGCCGCTTCGCAGAACCGGCCCGGTTCCCAAACGCCGCCCGCTTCCGCGCCTTCCCAAACCGCGCCCACCCTCCGCGACTCCCTCACCGCCGCCACACCCAAAGTACACGCCTACGACACCGTCATGCAGGCGCTGGAGAAAAAACACATGTACCTCAGCCGCGAAGGAAAATACATCCAGTACGACATCAATCCCCTGCGGAAAGACACCGCCCGCGACTGGCTGGTATACCTCGTGGCCGGCGTGATACTGCTGCTGGGCATCATCCGCAGCGCCTACCTCAAATATTTTTCGGACCTGTTCAGGGCCTTTTTCAACCCCACGCTCAGCCAGCGGCAGCTGAAAGACCAGCTCTCACAGTCGCCGTTCCCGAACTTCCTGCTCAATACGTTTTTTGTGATCAGCCTGGGGCTGTACCTGTACCTGCTCATGTACCGGCTCGATTACCCGGCGGGCGCCATCGCTTGGATGCTCATACCGGGGCTGATGCTGCTGGTAGGGGTGATCTATCTCGTCAAGTACGTAGTGCTGCGTTTTTGCGGCTGGCTTTTCGGGAACGAAGAGCTGATAGACGCCTACGTTTTTATCTTGTACCTGATCAATAAAGTGCTGGGGATCCTGCTGGCGCCCTTCCTCGTGGTGCTCGCTTTCTGCAGCCCGGAGATCGCCGCGATCTGCCTGTATATTTCGATATTTTTTATTGTATTACTGGTTGTATACAGGTACGTAAGGTCGTATTCACTGGTCCGCCAATATCTCTCTTTCAGCAAATTGCATTTTTTTCTTTACCTTTGCGCATTCGAAGTAGTGCCGGTTTTAATAATTACGAAGGTACTTTTACTTTGGTTAACTGGTAATCCGTAAGATTACTGCTATTGTTAAAACAAGAGCAAATTACGTATGATAAAAGGCGGGCCAAAAAAAGATTTGCAGGAGAAACAACTAACGATCCTAATTTCCCAACCTAAGCCAGAGACAGAGAAATCACCTTATTTCGACTTAGCTAAGAAATTCAACGTTCGGTTGGATTTTTTTCCTTTCATCAGGGTGGAAGGTGTGCCGGGTAAAGATTTTCGTAAGCAGAAGGTGGACATCGTCACTTATACTGCCGTTATCTTCACCAGTCGGAATTCGGTAGATCACTTCTTCCGCGTATGCGAAGAATTGAAAGTAAAAGTCTCCCAGGATTGTAAGTACTTCTGCATTACAGAGGCAGTGGCATTGTACCTGCAAAAGTTCATCCTTTACCGCAAACGCAAGGTGTTTTACGGGGCGGACGGCTCCACTAAAAGCCTGCTGGAAGTGATGAACAAACACCGGGAAAACGAGAAATTCCTTTTCCCCAGCTCCGACAGTCAGAAAAAAGACATCGAGGAGTGGCTGAAAAACAACAAATGCGAGTATGCCACCGCTTCCCTGTACAAGACTGTTTCCAACGACGTAACGGAAGTGCTCTCGAAAACGGAGTACGATATGATCGTGTTTTTCAGCCCTTCCGGTGTAAGATCGCTGTTCGAGAACGTCCCCAAATTCAAGCAGAACGGCACCCACATCGGCGCCTTCGGCCCCACCACCTCCGCGGCCGTGGAAGAGGCCGGCCTGCGGCTGGACCTGAAAGCCCCCGCGCCCCAGGCCCCGTCTATGGTAGCCGCGCTGGAGCAGTTCCTCCAGGGGCTCGGCAAAAAGTAAGCGTAACAAAAAATTTTTATAGAAAAGGGAATATCGGAAGATGTTCCCTTTTTGTTTTAGCCTACTTTCGTATGGAATAATACACCATTAACTGATCACACACATGGCAAACCGACTTTCAAAGGAAACCAGCCCGTACCTGCTGCAGCATGCCCATAACCCCGTAGACTGGTACCCATGGGGCGAAGAAGCCTTCCGGAAAGCCGAAGCGGAGAACAAACCCATCCTCGTGAGCATCGGCTACGCCGCCTGCCACTGGTGCCATGTGATGGAACGCGAGAGCTTCGAGAACGAGGCCACCGCGAAGATCATGAACGAACATTTTGTGAACATCAAGATCGACCGGGAAGAACGCCCGGACATCGATCATATCTACATGGACGCCCTGCAGGCCATGGCCGGCAACGGCGGCTGGCCGCTGAACATGTTCCTGCTGCCGGACCGGCAACCCTTCTACGGGGGCACCTATTTCCCGCCCAAACAGGCTTACAACCGCCCTTCGTGGACGGAAGTGCTGCTGGCCGTCAGCGAGGCCTTTAAAACGAAGCGGAAGGACCTGGAAGAGCAGGCCGCCAATCTCACCCAACACCTCGACCAAAGCAACCAGTTCGGCGTAAACGCCGTGGAGGCCGGTCTTAGCCGCGAGCAGCTTTTTACGCAGGAGCAGGCGGACGCGATGGTGCTGGCGCTGATGGGGCAGGCGGACAAGGAATGGGGCGGTTTTGGCCGTGCGCCCAAGTTCCCGGGAAGTTTCTCCATACAATACCTGCTGCGCCATTACCGCGTCAGCAAAAACGAAACGGCGCTGCAACAGGCTTTGCTGTCGCTGGACAAAATGATCGACGGCGGCATTTACGACCAGCTGGGCGGCGGTTTTGCACGGTACTCCACCGACGAAAAATGGCTGGCCCCGCACTTCGAAAAAATGCTGTACGACAACGCCCTGCTGGTGGACACGCTTTGCGAAGCCTACCAGCTCACCGGCAATGCGCGGTATGCGAACACCGTGCGGCACACGCTGGCGTTCGTTCAGCGGGAAATGACCTCTCCCGAAGGCGCCTTCTATTCCGCGCTGGACGCTGATTCGGAAGGAGTGGAAGGGAAGTTTTACGTGTGGGACGAAGAGGAGATAGACAGGTTATTGGGCGATGATTCACCCGCTTTCAAAGCGTATTACGATGTAAGCCGTCACGGCAACTGGGAGGACGTGAACATCCTCTGGGCGCCAAGGCCGCTGGCAGCCGTTGCGCAGGAGCAGAACATGACGCCCGAAGCGCTGGAAGCCCTGCTGGAAAGAAGCAGGCCCGTACTGATGGCCGCGCGCGGCAAACGTATCCGGCCGGGACTGGATGATAAAATATTACTCGGCTGGAACGCGTTGATGATACACGCCTGCTGCAAGGCCGCGGCGGCTTTGAACGACGATGCCTATCTCGCGATGGCGGAGGCTGCCATGGACTGCGTCCTCAAAAATATGCGCAAACCCGGGGCATCCCCGGCGTTCTGGCATACGTATAAGGAAGGAAGCGCGCGGTATCCCGCGTTCCTCGACGATTATGCCAACCTGGTGCGCGCCCTCATCGCGCTGCAGGAAACATCCGGCGACCTCGGCAAGCTGAGGCTGGCAGCGGAGCTGACGGAATTTGTGACGGCACAATTCAGCGACGGCCAGCAGCGTTATTTTTTTTACACCGCATCCGGGCAGGACGATGTGATCGTACGTAAGAAAGAGATCTACGACGGCGCCGTGCCGAGCGGCAACGCGGTGATGGCCCATAACCTTTGGCACCTTTCCGTTGTTTTCGATAAAAGGGAATGGGCGGAACGCGCGGCGGACATGACCGCGGGGCTGGCGCAGACCGTTACGCGATACCCTTCCTCGTTCGGCGTATGGGCTTCGATGATATTGCGGCTGGTGCAGGGCACGCCGGAGCTGGCGGTGGCCGGGCCGGCCTACCGGGAGCGGATGCGGGAGCTGAATGAGCGGTATGTTCCGTACAAAGTGTTGCTGGGAGCGGATTCCGAGGAGAAGGACATGCCGCTTTTGCAGCAGCGGCTGCAGGCGGGGAAGACGCTGATATACCTTTGCCGGGATTATCAATGTGTTAAACCGGTAGAATATATATCAGAAATAACTAATTTAATATGAAATTTGTTGTAAATTGCATTCCCTTTGATAAATTAGCGCCCGCGGCGAAAAAATAACCGCAATTATACCAAAATAAATATTATATTTATATTAGATGCGTATGTGAGCCGGGACGGGCCGCGGGTTTTCAACGGGAGCCCCGAGGGACAAGGCCATGGCGAATTTGTGTGAGAGCGGGCGTTTTGCATAATAAAATGTTAAAAGGTACGTTTAAATATGTTACGTAGCCCTGATATGTGGTGGTGAAAAAGTTGGGTGAAAACTAACTACGGATTAAAAATAATTATTACATTTGCTATCTTTCTGATAAACAACCAGGTGATACAGGGACTTGAAAATGAGAAAAATCGTGTGTTCAACCATCTGGCCGGTTCAGGAAAAATCATCGTATTCTAATGAAAGTCACCCTTATGAAGCTTAATTATTGTAGTGGGCTCTTGGTCATACTGCTGCCGGTTTTCCTGGCCAGCTGCGGTGGTGGTAAAACCCCCAAAAACGCGCAAGGTCAGCTGATAGGTGTTAGTCCCCGGCCGAAATACAGCCCCCCTGTACCTTACGGAATGGTGTACGTGCCTTCCGGAACTTTTCACATGGGGCCCAATGATGAAGATGTGAACTATGCCTTTACGGCCAGGAACAAAGCCATCTCCATTTCCGGGTTTTACATGGACGCTACGGAGATCACCAACAATGAGTACCGCCAGTTTGTGAACTGGGTGACGGATTCCATTGCGCATATCCTCCTCGGTCATGTGAAGAACGATAACGGGCAGGATTATGTGGACTGGAAGCAGAAGATCAACTGGAGGGACCCGGCTACCTACGAAAAGATCGACGCCATGATCTACGCGCCTGACGACCGCCTGTACGGCCGCAAGGACGTGGACGTGCGCAAGCTGCTGTATCACCCGGAAACTTTCAACTGGGAAAAAGCAAAGCTGCGTGAGAACAAGGACAAGCCGCGCAATACCTTCATCGAGAAAAAGGACGTGGCCATTTACCCTGATACCCTCTGCTGGATCAGGGATTTCTCGTACGCCTACAACGAGCCGATGTCGCGCATGTACTTCTGGCATCCCGCCTTCGACAACTACCCGGTGGTGGGCGTTACC
>CBINIO010000302.1:0-5724 GCA_966250725.1 uncultured Chitinophaga sp. | reverse complement strand
TCACGTGCCGCTCCCGAGTTGACCGGGCGCTCGCTGCGTTGAGCGCGCGGTTGGCGGTGGTGATGCTGATGCCGTGCTTTGCCAGCAGGTCGCGCTGAAGGCGCACCACGATCTGGGGCAGACCGGTGATCTTTTCGAGGTAGAGGTCTTTGGCGCCTTCGGTGCCGCTGACGATCTTGCCTACCTGCTCGCTGAGCCGGGTGAGCGTTTGCAGGTCGTCGCCGAAAATTTTCACGCCCACGTCCTGCCGCACACCGGAGATCAGTTCATTAAACCGCAGCTGGATGGGCTGCGAAAAGCCGAAGCTCACGCCGGGTATGCTTTCCAGCGTTTCCTGCATATGGTTCACCATTTCTTCATGGGTGGATGCGGTGGTCCATTCGCTTTTGTCCTTCATCAGCACCATTACGTCCACCGCTTCCATGGGCATGGGGTCGGTGGGAATTTCGGCGGAACCGATCTTGCCGACCACTTCCTTTACTTCGGGATATTTTTCCAGCAAAAGTTTCGAGGCAAGGTTGATCTTGTCGATGGACTCGGACAGCGAACGCCCGGTGCTCAGCCGCATTTCGATGGCGAGATCGCCTTCTTCCAGCGTGGGTATAAACTCGCCGCCTAAACGAAGAAAGGTGACAAGACTGGCTGCGAAAAGCAGCACGGCGACAAGGGTGACGAATGTTTTTTTCCGCAGCGCGCCGCGTATCACCGGGTTGTACAGCCGCTGGAACGCGTCCATCATCCTGTCCGAAAAATTGCGGCGGTGCTGCGTGTTCCGGCTGAGGAACAATGCGCTCATCATCGGTACATAAGTAAGCGAAAGTATGAACGCGCCCAGGATGGCGAAGCTCACCGTTTGCGCCATGGGCCGGAACATTTTGCCTTCGATGCCGGTAAGCGCCAGTATCGGCAGGTATACGATGAGGATGATGATCTCGCCAAAAGCCGCGGCGTTCCTGATCTTCCCGGCGGATACGAACACTTCTTCGTCCATCTGCCGCCGTGTAAGCCGTTTGAGCGGGCTCAGCCCGAGATGGTGCAGGGTGGCTTCCACGATGATCACCGCCCCGTCCACGATCAGCCCGAAGTCGATGGCGCCGAGGCTCATGAGGTTGCCCGATACGCCGAACAGGTTCATCAGGCTGATGGCGAACAGCATCGCCAGCGGTATCACGGAGGCCACGATCAGCCCCGCGCGCAGGTTGCCGAGGAATATGACCAGCACGAAGATCACGATCAGCGCGCCTTCGATGAGGTTTTTGCTCACGGTGCCCAACGCACGGCCCACCAGGTCGCTGCGGTTGAGGTACACTTCCAGCTCCACGCCTTCGGGCAATGACTTGCGCACCTGCTCAATGCGTTTTTCCACTTCTTTTACGACGGCGCTGGCGTTCTCGTTCTTGAGCATCATCACGATGCCGCCCACGGCCTCGCCGTGTTTTTTACCGTCGGAATGCGTGAGCGCGCCGTAACGGATGGCCTCGCCGTACCGCACTTCGGCAATGTCGCGTATCAGCACGGGAAAGCCCTGCGAGGTGCGGCTCACGGTGATGGCGCCGATGTCTTCCAGCGAACCGATCAGCCCTTCGCTGCGGATAAAATAAGCGTTCGGTTTTTTGTCGATGTACGCGCCGCCGGTGTTCTGGTTGTTGTTTTCCAGCGCGGTAAACACTTCGTCGATACCAATGCGGTAACCGGCGAGCTTGTCAGGGTCGAGCGCGATCTCGTACTGTTTCAGCTTCCCGCCAAAACTGTTCACTTCCGCCACGCCCGGCGTGCCGAGCAGCTGCTGGCGTACCAGCCAGTCCTGTATGCTGCGCAGCTCCATGGGCGTGTAACGGCTTTCGTAGCCGGTTTTGGGATGAAGCACGTATTGGTAAATTTCACCGAGCCCCGTGGAGATGGGCGAAATTTCCGGACTGCCGATACCGGGCGGGATGCGCGATATGGCCTCGCCGAGCTTTTCGTTGACCTGCTGGCGGGCCCAGTAAATATCGATGTCGTCGTGAAAAATAATGGTCACTACGGAAAGGCCGAAACGGGAAATGGAGCGGATCTCTTTCAGCTCGGGTATCACCGCCATGGTTTGCTCCACGGGAAAAGTGATGAGCCGCTCTACTTCCTGCGGCGCCAGGGAAGGGCTTTGGGTGATGACCTGCACCTGGTTGTTGGTGATGTCGGGCACGGCGTCCACCGGCAGCCGCGTAAGGGAATACACTCCCCATACGATCAGCGCCAGCGTCATGAGCCCGATGATCAATTTGTTGTGAATTGAAAACCGGATGATCTTGTTAAGCATTACAAATAGCTGGATTTAACGGCGCATGCGCACGCGTTTGCGGCGTATGGCCCTATACGTTAATGGTGGTTGGCAACAAATAAAACTATCAGGAAAACCGGGGCGGCTGCCAGGGAGCGCCGGTAAAATCATACGCCGGCGGGCAGAGATAACTGTCGGCGATCACAGCGAGGGGCTGGGGCCGGGAAACAAAGGTGGTGGCGGCGGGAAGCGCCGTGGTCACCGCGCAGCAGTAGCAGGCGCAGAAGGGCGAGCAAAGGTCGGTGCCTGCTTCGTGTTCGGTAATGGGCAAATGGACGAGCACGCCCGTTTCCTCGCCGGAAGCGTGGGTGTGACCGTCCGCACAGGGCGTGCCGGTGCAGAATACGATCCAGATGCTGAACAGGAAGCAAAGCGCTTTCATGAGCGCAAAGGTAAATAAAAGGAGCGGGCGTTGCCTAAAGTATTTTTACAAAACGGTTGCAAAAAGGACTGGTTTTTGCGGTTGACAGGGGGTATAAAAGCAGAAGCATATGTTACAGGACTTTGTTGTGCAAAAAACGATCGACATCGCCGCGCCCGTGGAAAAAGTGTGGCAGTTCGTCACCGGCCCGGCGGGCATGAAAGCCTATCTTTTCGGCACGAACGCCGTCAGCGACTGGAAAGTGGGCAGCCTCATCCGGTTTACGGGGGAGTGGGAAGGAAAGGAGTATGAGGACAAAGGCACGATCGAAGTGCTGGACCCCGGGAAGACTTTCGAGTATACCTATTACAGCGCTTTCAGCGGCGTGCCGGACCAGTCGGAGAATTACACGGTGGTGCGCATGGATTTCGAGCCGATAGAGACCGGTACGCGCCTGACTTTGAAACACAGCAATTTCCCCACGGAGACCGCTTACCAGCAAACGGAGAAGCACTGGGAGCTGGCGCTGGACATTATCAAAGAAAAAACGGAGGCGAAGGACGCTTAAGGCGTCTCCAGACAGGTCTTTATTTTTTTGCGGATAAAAATTTCCTCTTCCGGCGAAGGCTTGCCCCATAAGGCTTTGCGGTAATGCCGCAGGGCCAGGTGTTTTTGCCCGCCGTCCGCATAGATACGCGCGATGCTGCAATGCAGCAGGTGATGGTGCTGCATGAAAGGCTGCCGTTCCAGGGTTTCCAGCAAACGCATGGCCGCTTTCGACTGCCCCGCGAAATGCAGCGCCACGGCCTGGTTCAGCTGTACGAAAGGAGAGGGCGCCATCGCCTCCAGCTGGGCGTACAGCTGCGCGATCTGCTGCCAGGGCGTTTCTTTGAAGCCCGGCGATACCGCGTGCAGGTATGCGATGGAGGCTTCGAGGATGTAGGTGGAAGGAGCGGGTTCGGCGCTGGCCTGCTTCAGGTAATCGGTGGCTACGCGGATCATGTCTTTATTCCAGCGCCCGCGCGGCTGGTGCTCGAGCTCCAGCAATTCGCCGGCCTCGTTGGCGCGCGTTTCCCATCGGCTCAGCTGGAACAGCATCAGCGCGTACAGGGACTTTGCATCGGAGGCGGACACCCTTGCCCGGCGTATCACTTCGCGGGTAAGGCTCAGCGCGTCCTCGCACAATCTTTCTTCCCTCGATTTCCATCCTTCGGTAAATACGACGTACAATACTTTTAAGGCAAGCCCCACTTTTGCTTCGCTCCACCATACGAACCCGCTGCGGAAGGCGATGTCGCCGCTTTTGAGCTGCTCCCTTTGCCGGTAGATGATCTTGGAAATGCTGTCCGCCTCCGTGCCCAGCAGCGCCGCGATCTGCTGCACCTGCAGACCGAACACATAGCGCAATGCGGCCACCAGCTGTACTTTTACGGCAAAGCGCGGGTGCATGCAGGCGAAGAGCAGGCGCAGGAGATGGAGGTCGCCGTCTTCCCCGTTATCGGGCATTACGGGGTCGGCGGGCAGGTGCTGCAATGGTGCGTGCAAATGCCTCCGTTCCCTGAAACGCGCGGCCTGGTTGCGTACGGCGGCGTAAAGCCATGCTTCCGGCTTGTCGGGAACGGTTTGCCGCCAGGCGGCGGAAGCGGCGGCAAAGGCTTCCTGCACCAGGTCTTCCGCGTCCGCCAGCCGGATGCCGCTGTAACGCAGCAGCAGGTGGCTCACCATTTTCCCGAAATGCGCGCGGTAAAGCTGCTGCAGGAGCCCGGTCAATTGTAATGTTCGCGGTTCACTCATGTGTCATCAAAGGTCTGACTTCTATCGCTATTTCACCGTCCTGCACGGAAGGGCAGGAGGCGGCGAGGGTCGCGGCGGCTTCGAGGCTTTCGGCCTGCAGGAGCATGTACCCGGTCACGCTTTCGCGCGATTCGGCAAATGGCCCGTCGGTAGCGATGTGCGATCTTTTTACATACCGCGTTTCCGCTTCCAGCGGCTCGCCGCCCAGCAGGTTGCCGGAAGCGGCGAGCTGCTCGGCCCAGCGGGTCATTTTCGCAATGTCCGCCTGCATTTCGGCTTCGGTCATGTTCCGCATGCGCTCCAGGTCTTCCCGGATCAGTAAGAGGAATTTTTTCATGGTTTGTCTGTTTTTTAAATATAGTACCATCCATGTTCAAAATCAGGACAGGGGAAAGGATATTTTTTTCCATGAGCGCTATTCGGCGCTGCCGGACCGCCGGATAACGCGGCTTAGCCGCTTCGCCTGTGCGTTCTTACCATAAAAAAAGCCATAATTTCTTATGGCTTTTTATGCTGTGGTTTGTTTGGGTTCGGTCTGTAATTCCGGCGTTTCCCGTTCTTCGGTTTGCCGCCGCCTCCTTTTTTGCGCCCTCCGCCGTGGCTTTGACCGTTGCCGCCGCCGCCATTCCCGCGGAATTTCGGCTGGTATTCGGGTACAGGCCCCAGTTCCGGCGGTACCACCGCTTTCGCCACCGGCTGGCCGAGCAACTGCTCGATGCGCGCGAAACGGCCCTGTTCCTTCGGACTGATAAAAGTATACGCGGTGCCGTCGGTAGCCGCCCTGGCGGTACGGCCGATACGGTGCACGTAATCTTCGCCGTCGTTGGGCACGTCGTAGTTGATCACCAGGTCGATGTCCTCAATATCGATGCCGCGGCTGAGGATGTCTGTCGCCACGAGGATGTTGAGCTTTTTGTTCTTGAAGTTCAGCAGCGTCTGCTCGCGGTGGTTCTGCTCCAGGTCGGAGTGGATCTCGTCCGCGGAGAACTTCGCGCGTTTCAGCACATGGGTGAGCTGTTTCACGTTCTGCTTGCGGGAGCAGAAAATGATCACGCTTTCTTTTTTCCTGTTGCCGAGAATGTGTTTTACCAGCGGCACTTTCTGCTCTTCGTTCACCACGAACGCTTCCTGCCTGATCCTTTCCGGCGGCTTGGAAATGGCGATGTTCACCTGTTCCGGATCTTTGAGGATCTTCAGGGCCAGCTTGCGCATCTTGTCGGGCATGGTGGCGGAAAAGAGCAGCGTCTGCCGG
>CBINIO010000301.1:0-5740 GCA_966250725.1 uncultured Chitinophaga sp. | reverse complement strand
CTTGCCGGTAACGAGGTCGCGGGCGATGATGCCGCGGGCTTTGCCGTACACCTTCTCGATGTCGAGCATTTCATGACGGCTGTACATTTTCACATTGCAGAGGGCTACATGGCGCTGCAGCGCTGAATAGGCGCCGAGCAGCAGCTGTTGGCCGGTTTGGCCGGCGGCGTAGAAAGTACGCTGCACCTGCGTGCCGCCAAAAGAGCGGTTGCTGAGCAGGCCGCCGTACTCGCGGGCGAAAGGCACGCCCTGCGCCACGCACTGGTCGATGATGGAGGCGCTCACTTCCGCGAGGCGGTACACGTTGCCTTCGCGGGAGCGGTAGTCGCCGCCTTTAACGGTATCGTAAAACAGGCGGAACACGGAGTCGCCGTCGTTCTGGTAGTTCTTTGCAGCGTTGATGCCGCCCTGGGCAGCGATGGAGTGTGCGCGGCGGGCGCTGTCCTGGAAACAGAATGCTTTCACCTTGTAACCCAGTTCGCCGAGCGAAGCGGCCGCGGAAGCGCCGGCAAGACCGGTGCCTATCACGATCACTTCCAGCTTCCGTTTATTGGCCGGGTTCACCAGCTTCACGGTGCTTTTATATGTGCTCCATTTCTGATCGAGGGGGCCGGCAGGAATTTTTGCGTCCAACATATATCCTTGCTTTAACTGATTTGTTTAATGTAAATAACAACCGGGATCACGGCAAAACCAACGGGGATAAGCACCCCGAAAAGCCATACCCCGACGAAGCTGATCAGCCCGTTGTATTTCGGATGGTTCAGGCCAAAGGTCTGGCAGGCGCTTTTAAAGCCGTGGATGAGGTGGAACGAAAGGGCCACCATGCCGAGCACGTAAAGCGCCACGATCCAAAGCTCCTTGAACGCGAACCATACGACTTCGTACAGGTTGCCTACTTCGGTAACGGCGCCGTAGCTGACCGTGCCGATGTCGCCGTAATGCATTGCCCACCAGAACTGTGAGAGGTGAACAACGAGGAAAATGAAGAGAACGCTGCCCATGATAGCCATCTGCCGGCTGAACCAGGAGGAGGTTTTGTTGCCGGGACGTACCGCGTATTTGACCGGGCGGGCCGTCCTGTTACGGAAAGTGAGCTGGATGGCGATGAATGCGTGGATGAGGATCACGATTTTTAACCCCCAGGCGATGAACTGGATCAGGCCGTTATGCCCCATGAACGCGGCATACGTGTTAAAAGCCTCTCCCCCGTCTTCTTTGAGTAACGCAAGGTTACCGGCCAGGTGCACGATCACGAATGAGCACAGGAACAGACCGGTAGCGCCTACCAGCAATTTTTTACCAATAGAGGTATTAAAGAATTGCGACCATTTCATAAGATACGTTCTAAGCTTCCTTTAGTATGAATAAATAAGTGAAATGTCGGGCAAATTTATAACATGAAAAATTAAAACCAAATGATATTTATCACGAAAACAGCCTTACTCAAGGCGCCGCATCATCCAGTTATCCACGAGATTAAACAGGTGCTGGGGAAGAAAAGTCCGCCATTTCGGCTCTTCGAAGAGGTGTACGTAGTGCTCCAGGCGGGAACGCTCGAACTCTTCCCGCGTATGCTCCGGCAGGTTCAGCAGCACGATCCAGCCGCCTTCGTCCCGCACGTCTTCCCACCATTCCTCATAATAACAGTCGTCCGAAGAATGGAAGTTGAGCACGTTCTCCCCGATGAGGATGAACTTGTAAATGCCCTGCCCGATCAGCACGTCGATCACGTCCCGCTTGAGGGTCATGATGTTGTTCTCCACCGCGTCGTTCCACTCGCCCATCATTTCGATGATGGCGTAATTGAACTGGTAGTCGGCGAACAGGATCTTCATATACAGGTTGGGAGCGCCGAAGTCATCCCACTGGGGATGAATGTAGTAGTTGTATATGGTGTTGGTATATTCGAACTCGCTATATTCACGCCCATAGAACGGCGACAGCTCGTCTTCCTCCGCTGTGTACAGATGCCGCCAGTTATAGAAGGGTTCTATCTCATGCATGACGGCAATTTAATGATTTTTTACTTTCTGCTTTCCACCGCTTTCTTCACGCTGCCGAACTCCAGCAGCAGTTCTTTCGCGTTGTCGTAATCGCTCAGCTGCAGCTGTTCCATCACCATCTTCACGCCCCTGTCCACCAGCTTTTCGTTGCTCAGCTGCATGTTCACCATCTTGTTGTCTTCCACCCTTCCCAGCTGTATCATTACGGCGGTGGAGATCATGTTGAGCACGAGCTTTTGCGCAGTGCCGCTTTTCATGCGCGTGCTGCCGGTCACGAACTCGGGGCCTACGATCACTTCCACGGGAAAATCGGCGTGCTCCGATACGGGAGCGCCGGGGTTGCAGCTGATGCTGCCGGTGGTAATGCCGTTCTCGCGGCAGGCTTTCAGCGCGCCGATCACGTACGGCGTGGTGCCGCTGGCGGCGATGCCGACCACTACGTCCTTATCGCTGATGTTCCATTGCAAAAGATCGCGCCAGCCCTGCTCGCGGTCGTCTTCCGCGTTCTCCACCGCGCGGCGGATGGCGGAGTCGCCACCGGCGATGAGCCCTACTACCAGCCCCTGCGGCACGCCATACGTGGGCGGGCATTCGGATGCGTCGAGTATGCCCAAACGGCCGCTGGTGCCCGCGCCCATATAAAACAGGCGCCCGCCCGCCAGCATTTTGTCGGCGATCGCGGCCGTCAGTTTCGTGATATCGGGGATCACTTTTTCAACGGCGTCTGCTACGGTTTTGTCTTCTTTATTGATATTGGTGAGAACTTCCTGCACCGTCATTTTTTCGAGGTGATGGTAGTGGCTTGCCTGTTCGGTTACTTTTTTAAATGCCATATGGGGAAAAATTATGCTTCTTCATGAAAAACGGTGAGCCCGTCCATCGGGTTCTGCAATATCCGGCCGAGCTGCAGTTCGTAGAGCTGGCAGAGTTGTTCCAGGATGTCCCTGAAATGCCAGGCCACGCTGCCGGCAAAGTGAAGCGGCGCCGTCCAGCTTTCGCTGTATTTATAAAGGTGGTTAAAGAAAAAATCGTTGAGGCCGTCTTCCAGGATGTTCTCGATCATATAATGCCCGCGGTTCTCGGCGAGGAAAGGAGTGAACGAGGCGAGGAAACGGTTGGGCAGCGGCCCGCGGTACACGCGGTCCAGTATCTGCTCCTGCGTGACGTTGAACTTTTCGTCGAAACGGAAACGCATCTCCTCGTCAAAGGTCTGGTAAAGATAATATTGCAGCACCTTTTTGCCCAGCAGCGCGCCGCTGCCTTCGTCGCCCAGGATAAAGCCGAGACCGGGATTGTTCTTCACGATCACCTTGCCGTCGTAATAACAGGAATTGGAGCCGGTTCCCAGGATGCTGGCGATGCCCGGCTCGCGGCCGCAGAGGGCGCGGGCGGCGCCGAGCAGATCGGTGTCCACGCTAATTTTCGCTTTCGGCCAAACGGCATGCAGCGCCTTGCGCACGATGCCCACGCTTTGTTCGCCGGAGCAGCCGGTGCCATAATAAAAGACCGCTTCCGGCAGCCTTTCCGCCGCCATCTGCGGCAGCAGCTCCCCGCTGACGAGTTCCTCTATCTGCACGCTGGTCTGGAAATAAGGACTGATGCCCTGCGTAAAGTAAGTGCTGCGCTGCTTACCGTCCATCAGGCACCATTCTGTTTTTGTAGACCCGCTATCCGCTACCAGCGTAACTTTCGAAGCCATATCCGTTCGTTTATGAAATTAAGGTTGAGATGACGATGTTTTGCTTGTGAATATGTTATTTTTGCTCACAAGTTAAGCAAAAGGGTTATTCCCGTCAACGTTTTAAATATTCATATGTCGGACAACAGGAAGTTAAAAGTGTTTCTGCCTTTGTTATTTGCCCTGGTTCTCGCGTTGGGCATGTACCTCGGGCACAAAATGCCCCAAATCCGCAACAGCGATTCGCGCGCTTTTTTCAGGAACAATAAAGGCACCATCCAGGAAGTGATGGACCTGCTGAAGTATAATTATGTGGACACGCTGGACGTTGCCGCCGCGCAGGAAGAAGCCATCGAAGGCCTTCTTTCCCACCTGGACCCGCACTCCGTATATATTCCCCCCGCCGATGTGCAGGAGGTGAACGAAGAGCTGGACGGCAATTTTGAAGGCATCGGCGTGGAGTTCAACATCATCCGCGATACCGTCAACATTCTCAACGTCATATCCGGCGGCCCCTCCGACGCGGCCGGCCTGCTTACCGGCGACAAGATATTGCGGGTGAGCGATTCCATCGTAGTCACCGGCAAAACCATTTCCGCGGAAAGGATACGCAAGCTGCTGCGCGGCCCGCGCAACTCCACCGTAAAGGTGAGCCTGCTGCGCGGCGACCGGGAGCTGGACGCCACCATCAAACGCGGCGTGATACCGCTGAACAGCGTGGACGCCAGCTATATGGCCGCGCCCGGCGTCGGTTATATCAAGATCAACAAATTCGCCGCCACCACCTATACCGAGTTCATGGAAGCCGCGCGCAAGCTGCAAAAGCTCGGCATGCAAAAGCTCATCATCGATCTCCGGCAAAACGGCGGCGGGCTGCTGGACGCGGCCACCCGCCTGGCGGACGAGCTGCTGGACGGCAATAAACTCATCGTATACACGCAGGGAAAAAATTCCCCGCGCCAGGATTACCGCTGCTCGCGCCCCGGCATTTTTGAAAAAGGCCCCCTGGCGATATTGGTGGACGAAGGCTCCGCTTCCGCCAGCGAAGTGCTCGCAGGCTCCGTGCAGGAATGGGACCGCGGCGAGATCATCGGGCGCCGCAGCTTTGGCAAGGGCCTCGTGCAGGAACCGTTCGATCTCAGCAACGGCGGCACCCTCCGGCTCACCATCGCGCGGTATTACCTGCACAGCGGCCGCAGCATCCAGAAAAGTTATGAGAACGGCCGCGAAGCGTACGAGGAAGACATTGCCAACCGCTACAACCACGGCGAGTTCCTCAACCGCGACAGCATTCACCCGGTAGACAGCTCCGAGAAATACACCACGCCCGGCGGCAAAGTAGTGTACGGCGGCGGCGGCATCATGCCGGACGTGTTCATTCCTTTCGACACCACGCGTTACACGCCGCTGCTCACCGAACTGTACAACCGCAACGTGTTCGGCAGCTTCGTGTATGAGTAGTACACCGCCAACGCCGGCTCGTTCAAAGAATACAAGAACGCGGTGGATTTCAACACCCGCTTCAGCGTAAGCGATGCGCTGCTTTCCGCCTTCCGCAGCTTCGCAAGCGGCAGGCAGGTGAAAATGGAAAGAATGAGCCGCAACGATCTCGCCGAGATCACGCTGCGCCTGAAAGCCTTGCTGGCCCGGCAGCTGTGGAGAAGCGAAGGGTATTATATGGTGATCAATAACGGCGATCAGGCGATCGGCCGCGCGGTGGAAGAGCTGGGAAAAATGCAGTAAGCTGCAAAGAGATACATTCAAAAGCCTCCCGTTATTGCGGGAGGTTTTTTATTGCCGGCCCGTCGTCCAGCGGGAAGCACCATGCGGCAGTAACGGCCGTGGTAAGGTACACCAGCACGATAAACACGCTTCCCCAACCCAGCCCGTCGTCAAAAATATTTACCGGGTCCACCAGCGGGAACAAAAGAAAAGTGAGCAGCACGCTCAGCCCCACGCCCTTCACCATAGCCATTCTCCGCCCCTTCTGCGAACCTTTCCGGCAGGCGCGGTAAGCCATCCACGCAAAAAACACCAGTCCCGGCAAGCCGTACAG
>CBINIO010000300.1:0-5760 GCA_966250725.1 uncultured Chitinophaga sp. | reverse complement strand
CGGTCCTTGGTGCCCCTGTTCACGGTCACATATTCGCGGATGGTGGTGTTGTCGCCGATCTCCACCGTCGTGTCCTCCCCTTCGAACTTGAGGTCCTGCGGGATGGCGGCTATTACCGCTCCGGGGAAGATGCGGCAGTTCTTGCCGATGCGTGCCCCTTCCATCACGGTCACGTTGGAACCGATCCAGGTGCCTTCGCCTATTTCGACATTTTTATGAATAACGGTAAACGGATCGATCTTTACATTGGGCGCAACTCTGGCGTCCGGATGGATGTATGTGAGCGGATGAATCATGCTGTTATTTTCCTTCGCGTTTTACAATTTGAGCGACCATGTCGGCCTCGGTGCATACTTTGTTGCCGACGAACGCCGTTCCCCTCATTTCCACCAGACCCCTGCGGATGGGGCTGAGCAGCTCCATCTTCAACACCATCGTATCGCCGGGCAATACTTTCTGTTTGAATTTGCAGTTATCGATCTTCAGGAAGTAGGTATCATAGTTCTCAGGGTCGGGCATAGGGTTGAGCGCGAGGATGCCGCCTACCTGTGCAAGGGCTTCGCAGATCAGCACGCCGGGCATTACCGGGTTGCCGGGGAAGTGCCCCTGGAATATCTGTTCGTTGAAAGTGACGTTTTTTACGCCCACCACACGTGTATCGCTCAGCTCGATGATCTTGTCCACCAGCAGCATCGGGTAACGGTGCGGCATGGTGCGCACGATGCGGTTGATGTCGTAGATCGGCGGCTGGTTGGGATCGTAGATGGGTACGTCCTTGTTATGTTTGTTCTTTTTGATGTACGCTTTGATCTTGCGGGCGAACTCTACGTTGGAAGCGTGGCCCGGGCGGTTGGCGATGATGTGCGCCTTGATGGGGTAGCCGATCAGGGCGAGGTCTCCCACGATGTCCAGCAGCTTGTGGCGCGCCGGTTCGTTGGGGAAGTGCAGCTCCGCGTTGTTGAGGATGCCTTCGCGCTGCTGTACGGCGATCTCCTCACGGTCGAAGGCCTTGGCGAGGCGTTTCAGCTCTTCCTCGGTCATCGGCCTGTCCACCACCACGATGGCGTTGTTGATATCGCCGCCTTTGATGAGGTTGTTGGCCAGCAGGTATTCCAGCTCGTGCAGGAATACGAAAGTGCGGCAGGGCGCGATCTCTTTTTTGAAATCGTCGAGGCTCTTCATGATGGCGTGCTGTGTGCCGAGCACCTGCGAGTTGAAGTCGATCATGGCCGTGATGCGGTAATCCACCGCGGGGAGGGCCACCATTTCTACTTTTTTTACCTCGTCGTAATAATTGATGTTGGTGTCTATGGAATACCAGATCTTTTTGGCGTCCTGTTCCTGTATGCCGGTTTCTTCGATCGCTTCGATGAAGGGCATGGAGCTGCCGTCCATAATGGGGATCTCCGGGCCGTTCAGCTCTACCAGCACATTGTCCACCCCTTTGCCCACGAGCGCCGCCAGGATGTGCTCCACGGTGCTTACGCGCGCGCCGTTATGTTCGAGGGTGGTGCCGCGGGCGGTGTCTACCACGTAATCCACGTCCGCTTTTACGATCGGCTGGTCGGGGAGATCTATGCGTTGAAACTTGATCCCGAAGCCGGGCATCGCCGGCTTGAGCGTCATATTCACATGAGCGCCTGTGTGCAAACCAACGCCCGATATAGTTACCGGTCCCCGGAGGGTCTGTTGGTTCTGTTGCTGAGTGTCCATCATTATAACTTCGTATTCAATGCGTTAAAACTCCATGCTACACGCCGGCCTTTTCGGCCAGCAGTTGTTTTACCATGTCTTCCAGTTCTTTCACCCTCTTTTCGAGGTCGGGCAAATTTCTAAAAATTGCCTGACTTTTCAGTGAACTTTTATAATCATATGCGGGGGAACCCGTTAAAGACGTGTTGGGAGCGGTTATTGATTTTGAAAGACCGCTCTGGGCGTTGATCTTCGTGCCGTCCGCGATCTGGATGTGGCCAACGATGCCTACCTGGCCGCCGATCACGCAGTTCTTCCCGATCTTGGTGCTGCCGGAAACGCCGGTTTGCGCCGCGATCACGGTACTGTTGCCGATCTCCACGTTGTGCGCGATCTGTATCAGGTTGTCCAGCTTCACGCCGGAGTGGATCACGGTAGAGCCCATGGTGGCGCGGTCGATAGTGGTGTTGGCGCCGATCTCCACATCGTCGTGGATGATGACATTGCCCACCTGCGGCACTTTTTTATACGTACCGTCAGCCTGCGGCGCAAAACCGAAGCCGTCGCCGCCGATCACGCAGCCGGCATGGAGTATCACGCGCTGGCCCACCACGCAGTTGTCATATACTTTCACGCCGGGGTACAGCACGGAACCGTTGCCGATCTTCACGTTGTCGCCGAGGTATACGCCGGGGTAGATCTTTACGTTGTCGCCCAGCGATACGTTTTCGCCGAGGTAAGCAAAGGCGCCGATAAACACGTTCAGCCCCATCTTTACGGTAGCGGGCACGTGCGAAGGCTGCTGGATGCCTGTTTTAGCCCCCGCGCCGACCATTTGCTGGTATTTCTCCAGCAGCAGCGCAAATGCGCTGTACGCGTCCTTTACGCGGATAAGCGTGGGCTTGATGGTGCCCTCGATCTCCAGCGAATCGTTCACGATCAGGATGGAGGCCTGCGTGGAGTAGAGGAACTCCTCATATTTTGGATTGGCGATGAAGCTCAGCATACCATCCCCCGCCTCTTCTATCTTGGCGATGTTGTGCACCTTCACTTCCGGGTCTCCTTCCAGCTTCCCGTTCAGTATGGTAGCCAGCTGTAATGCGCTAAATTGCATAGTTATAAGTTGAAATGTTACCTTCCAGGCCGTCTCCGGATAATATGAATGTATTCCATAACATGTTGCGCCCGTATAAAACGTTGTGTGCCTAGAATTTTGGATGACAAATGTAGAATTTTTTTATCGGTCTTGCCAAAGTATGCGATACAAGGGCATTGTCGATAGAAGAAATATCCCGCACCTGTCCGTCCTTGAATAAAATGTTGATCTCCTCGTCTTCCGCATCGTAGGCTTTGAGGCTGGCGGTATCCGTAAATACCAGGTAATCCGCCTCCTCTTCCGTCAACCCCCACCTGTTCCGCACCTGCTCCCGGAGCTCCGCCACCAGCCCGTTCTCAAAAGGCTTGTCGCTCAGCCGCACCTTGAACAGCTCCCGGTTCACCAGCCAGCCGCAAAGCAGGCTCAGCACTTTGTCCGGGTGGCCGGCCCATACCTTGATGGCCCCCATGATATCATAATCGTCCAGCAAACAAAATTGGCCTAAACATTCTTCCCCTTCCTCAAATTCCTTCCTGCCGATGCGGTTATATAAAAAATACCGCAGCGCGGGCGATGCGAACAGCTCGGCGCCGCTCCCGGCGAGCTTTTTGGCCCGGCGCAGCACTTTCACCAGCATGCTTTCCGCCGCCAGCACCGTTTTGTGCAGGTACACCTGCCAGTACATGAGCCGGCGCGCCACGATGAACTTTTCTATGGAATAAATGCCTTTCTCCTCCACCATCAGCTCCCCTTCATGCACCGTCAGCATTTTAATGATGCGGTCGTAGCTGATCACGCCTTCCGCCACGCCGGTATAAAAGCTGTCCCTGCTCAGGTAATCCATCCTGTCCACGTCCAGCTGGCTGGACACGAGCTGGTGCAGGAACTTTTTCGGGTACCGGTTATTAAAGATCTCCAGCGTGAGGTCCAGCGCCCCGTCCATTTCCCGGTTGAGCGTCTGCATCAGCAGCTGGGAAATTTCCTCGTGCGACACGCCTTCCACCAGCGTATGCTCCAAAGCATGGGAGTAAGGCCCATGCCCGATGTCGTGCAATAATATCGCCATTTTCGCGGCCACTTCCTCCTGCTCCGTAATAACAACGCCTTTGCCCTTCAGTTCACTCAAAGCGCAGCTCATGAGGTGATACGCGCCCATGCTGTGATGAAAACGCGTATGCATGGCCCCCGGGTACACCAGGTGCGCCAGCGCCATCTGGTGGATGCGCCGTAAACGCTGGTAGTACGGATGCGATATGAGGCTGAAAATCAATGGATGGTCGATGGTAATGAACCCATAAACCGGGTCGTTCACGATCTTGCGTTTGCGGTCAGTCATTCGGCTTTTTTATGAACAATCGGTACAAATCTACACCATTGAAGGTAACTTTTCCGACTGCAAGGTATTACGTGACAATTGATAATTTAACAAAATTTTTAATACACTGACGCCCGCCGGCGCGTTTACCCCTATAAAAATCACCGGCGCGGGTATGATTTTTGTCCCGTTTCGGATAATTCGCCGTAAATCATTAATATATTCGTAATTCATAATTGGCAAACCCCGGGGGGAAAACCTGTCAATTCATCAATCGCACCGCATGACGCAAATCAACATACTCTGGGTAGATGACGAGATCGAATCCCTGAAATCGCAGATCATCTTCCTCGAAACAAAAGGTTATCACGTTACAGCCCTTACCAACGGTTACGACGCCCTCGAATTTCTGAAGGACAATATCGTGGACGTGGTGCTGCTCGACGAGTCCATGCCCGGCATCACCGGCCTGGAAACCCTTGCCAGGATCAAGGAAGCCGACCAGCAGATACCCGTGGTGATGATCACCAAGAACGAGGCGGAGAACGTGATGGACGACGCCATCGGCTCGCAGATCACCGACTACCTCATCAAACCGGTGAACCCCAACCAGGTATTGCTCAGCCTGAAAAAGATCATCGACAACAAAAGACTGGTGGCCGAGAAGACCACCACGGCTTATCAGCAGCAGTTCCGCACGCTGTTCATGGCGCTCAACGACAACCCGAACCATGAAGAATGGGCGGACATTTATAAAAAGCTCGTGTACTGGGAAATGGAAATGAGCAAAAGCGATGCGCCGGAAATGCTCGAAGTGCTGCATTCGCAGAAGGCCGAGGCCAATACCGAGTTCGCCAAGTTCATCAGCCGCCATTACGGGAGCTGGATGCATCCCGGGGCAAAGGACGCGCCCGTGATGAGCCACACGCTTTTCAGCCGGAAAATAGTGCCGCTGCTCGACCCTTCCGTGCCGAACTTTTTTATTTTGATCGACAACCTGCGGTACGACCAGTGGAAAACGATCCAGCCCATCTTTGGCGAATCGTTCAGGATGATGGAGGAAGACACGTTCTACAGCATTCTTCCCACTTCCACCCAATACAGCCGCAATGCCATATTCGCCGGGATGCTGCCGGTAGACATCGAGGCGAAATTCCCCGAAGAATGGAAGAACGACGACGAAGAAGGGGGGAAGAACCTGTACGAAGAAAAGTTTTTCGCCGCGCAGCTCGCCCGGCTCAAGATGGACCCGCGTTTCAGCTACACCAAAGTGGTGAACCATTCGGACGGGCAGCACCTGGTGAACAATATGCACAACCTGCTCAACTACCCGCTGAACGTGATCGTATACAATTTCGTGGACATGCTCAGCCATGCGCGCACTGAAATGGAAGTGCTCAAAGAGCTGGCGGGCGACGAGATATCGTACCGTTCCATCACGGCCAGCTGGTTCGAGCACAGCCCGCTGTACCAGGCGCTGAAGCGGCTTTCCGACAAAAAGATCAATCTCATCATAGCGACCGACCACGGCAGCGTGCGCGTAAAAACGCCCGTGAAAGTGATCGGCGACAAACAGACCACCACCAACCTGCGGTACAAGCACGGCCGCAATCTCAACTACGATCCGAAAGAAGTGCTGGCCTTCCGCGACCCGCGC
>CBINIO010000299.1:0-5779 GCA_966250725.1 uncultured Chitinophaga sp. | reverse complement strand
TGGTTACTGTCCTATGAAAAACCAAATATTCCTACACCGCGAGAATCTTCTTGCACAGTAAATGACTCTCGAAAGCAATGGATTAATCCATTGCTTTTGTTCTTTTAGGGATATTTATTTTCCCTGGCCAAAAATTAGTCAAAATCATATTGATAATCAATCTTTTATTTAGCAACGCCGTCTTTATAACCGATAAAAAAACTCTTCCCGCTGCAAATAATTCCGGAAAACCGCGCAACTTTTGGGAGAAATAGTCGTCTATTAAGTGTAGGCACTCACGATTTGTACCCGGATATGTGCGGTTTGTACCGTAGAAGTACCGATTCGTCAATTCGCCGTAAAATATCTCAGTTATTTTGTATTTTTAGGTCATTAAATCTTACCCATATGAAAAAGCTGTTGTTCATGTTGGTGCTGGGTACAGTTACAACCACTGCAGCGTTCGCCAACAACGGCGATAAAACAAATAACAACGGTGACAAACCGGACAAGGGCGGTAAAGCCAAAACCACTACGAGGGTAGAGGAATTCATATGGGGTTTGCCGCAGACTTCAAAGGTCGAAAAAGTGGAAGAAGCGGAAATGCAGAAAGCCATCGTCGATCTTTATAAATGGTATTTGCAGAACGAGACCCGCGTGAACAATAACAATATCAAAGGCGACGACGGCGAGGACGTGGTGGCCCCGTTCAAAGTGGACCCCAAAGTGCTGCAGCAATACCTGAAATTTATCAAAAAGAACTTCCCCGGTCTTAACGAAGACGACCTGGACGATAAAAGGAACGTTACTTCTTCCGTTCGCCGGAACAACGCGCCCGTATCCACCTGCGACGATCTGGATACGCCCATGTCTTTGACCGCATCAAAATAATTCGTAAGTTCGTTGAATGCATTTACTCCAGTTTACCTACAATAAGGACGAGGTTATTAATGCATTACGATTTCACTTTCTCCGCCGGGGCGAAATCAAAGTATTTCGCAATACCCTCATCATTTTACTGATCGCCACCATTACGGGTTTCCTGTTCAGGGTGGTAAATTTTAACGCATTGCTCGGCATTTGCGCCATGATGGTCGTGCTGGGCTGGGCTTTCTGGTATCTGCTGCCCGTTTCCACCTATAACAAGGCCGCTACATTTAAAGACAATATCCGCCTGCGTTACAATGAGGAAGGGATGGCGATCTCCACCGGGCAGGGGGAGCGGAGCATGCCCTGGAAAATATTCTCGCAGATCGTGGAAACCCCCGATTTCTTTTTTATTTACCGCGACAAGCGGACCTTTTTTCTCATTCCCACCAGCGCTTTCGAAAGCGAAGAAGCGCGCAACGGTTTCAGCGCGCTGATGCAATCCATCTTTAAAGATTACAGCCGCTTGAACATTTCATAATGCGGGATATTCACTTCCGTAAATTCTTCCCCGCGTATCTCATAACCATTTTTCCGGTAGAACGGCGCCGCTTCCTTGCGGGCGTGCATCATTAATTCGGAGAACCCGTTGCGCCGGGCCTCTTCTTCGGCAAACGCCAGGATGCGGCTGCCTGCGCCGGTTTTTTGCAGCGCATCGTCTACGGCCATCTGCCGCAGCTGTACGGTCTGCCCATCTACCGGGCTAAGGATGCAGCAGCCCGCCAGCATGGCCCCGCTAAACGCGCCGATCAGTACGTCGCTGATCTCGCGTTGGAGATATTCGTCCGAAAACGTGAGCCCGAGCGGGCGGCGGAGTATTTTGTCGCGCAGCGCCACCATGTCCTGGTAATCGCAGCTGCCGTATTCTATTTGGCGGATGGTAAGCATAATGCAAAGGTACGGAAGGGAACGGTCGGTACGGGCACCGGGTGTTTTTGCGGGTTTATGCACAGGGCGAACGGGAAGCAGGTCATCAATAAACGGAACCTCATTCCGCCGGCGTATCTTCAAAATACCTCACTATCAGCGGCGCCACCGAACGCACTTCCGGCAAGGGATCGTGTGTTATAAACCGGAATCTCATTCCACGGGCGTATCTTCAAAGTACCCCACTATCAGCGACGCCACCGAACGCACTTCCAGCAAGGGATTGTGTGTTATAAACCGAAACCTCATTCCACGGGCGTATCTTCAAAATACCCCACTATCAGCGGCGCTACCGAACGCACTTCCAGCAAAGGATCGTGTATTTGCAGCGCATTGGGATGCGTGTCCGTGCACACCAGCTTTTCCACCAGCCCGCTATCCCGGATCTTTTCAAAACCGTTGCCCGCAAAAATGCCATGCGTGGTGATCACCGCTATGGCGGCGGCGCCTGCCTCGCGGTAAGCTTCGGCGGCCTGCAGCAGCGAGCCGCCGGTGCGGATCATATCGTCGTAAATGATGACCAGCTTGTCCTGCACGTTGGCGCTGATGGCCGTGATGTCCGTTTCCTCGCCGGAAAGCCGTTTTTTGAAAACGAACGCGGCGGACACATGCAGGTCGTTGGCAAGGGACTCCACCCATTTGGCGCGCCCCGCATCGGTGCTTGCCATCACAAAAGACCGGCCCCGCGCGATGTTGAGCGCTGCGCTGCGCACGATGGTTTTGCCGTACAGGTGCACCGGGCGAACGTTGCTTTCAAAATAATACGTGATGCCGTCCACATGCAGGTCTATCAGCACCACCTTCGCCCCCATGGAGGTGGTGGGCAGGGCGGAGAAAAGGATCGCGCGGTTCTTCGCTTTCACGATTTCGCCGTATTTTACGGCCCTTTCCATGGTGGAATATCCGAAATAGGGGATCACGAGGCTGATGCAAAGCGCCCCGTTCTGGATGCAGCCATTGGCAATGTCGAAGAGCTCGAGCGTTTCCCTGTCGTCTATCGTTCCGCCGATAAGCACCGCTTCTTTTCCGCTAACGTTGCTGGTTATACGATGATAATGTTCGCCGTCCGGGAAATCGCGGATGACCATTTCCCCGTTTTCCCAGCCTTCGGGCGCAATGGCCAGTATCCGTTCTTTCAGGTATTGGTAACGTTGGGTGCAGAAAAGTATTTTGCGGGCCATGGCGCAGTATTTGGTAGTGATATGCCGAATTTAGGGAAATAAGCCCATTACCGCGGCTTAAGTGATACATATTTTTAACGTTTCATTTGGTACGGGAACGCTAATTTTGAAAGAATCGTATGAAGCAAATTCTGATCAGATACGCTGTTGCACTTTCCCTTTTCCTTGCCTTCGGTATACCATATGCCGCCGCGCAGGTGCGCATAACGGGTATGGTGACCGATGCGGACACGCGCACGGGGCTGCCCTCCGTCAGCATCTGGAACAGGCGTTCCGGCGTGGGCACCGTAAGCAGCGAAAGCGGCCGTTATTATATCGAAGCCCTGCCCGGCGATACGATCGAATTTTCCATGATCAGCTACGTGCGCACGCAGATCATCGCGCCGGGCATTTCCAGCACAAAGTACGTGGAAATGAAACGGAACGTTTTCGGTCTGCAGGGCGTTAACATCCACGGGCGTATTTACCGGCAGGATTCGCTCGCCATACGCGACGAGTACGGGAAATATTTCGGGTACAAACGGCCCGGCGCGATGGACGTGCTGAAAACGCTGCCGTCCAATCCCATCACCGCGCTCAGTTACCTCATCCCCAGCAAGGCCCGCAGGCGCAAGGAAGCTTTTGGCGTACAGCTAAAATACTGGGAAGAGGAAAAACATATCGACTACCGCTATAATCCTGACCTGGTGCGGCGCATGACCAAGCTGGAAAGCCCGGAGCTGGACACTTTCATGCATCATTACCGCCCCTCTTACAACTTCCTGCTCAGCGCAACGGATTACGACCTGATGCTGTTCATCAAGCAGGCGTTTGAAAAGTACCAGCAGCAGAAAGCGATTTTGAGGAAAGACGAGGATACTACCTCTTCGAAGTAGCTGGCAGGATTGGCATTCTTTCAAGGCGTTGGAACGCAAGGACTACCGGTGCTTCTCCGCGATGTGTGCAGGCGAAAACAAAATCATTCCTTATAAAAAACGGGCAGCTCATCCGAGCTGCCCGTTTCTATTCCAAATAATTTCCTTCTATTTCAATAACGTCCCCTTCAGCCGGCGCAATTCCGTTTCGGCCACTTTTGTATTGTACCTCGCCTGGATAAGCCTGTACGCGGCCAGCTCAAGGCTTTGCTGCGCTTCCTTCACTTCCAGCGTGGTGGAAACGCCCTGCCTAAACCGCTCCAGCGCCACCATCGTATTCTCCCGCGCGAGGTCCACGCTTTCCTGCTCCAGCGTCAGCGACATTTTATAAAATTCATAGTCCTTGTAAGCGTTGGTCAGCGCGAGATTTATTTGCGACTGCGTGTTTTCCACCGTCAGCTGCTGGTACTCGATGTCCAGCTTCGCGGCTTTCACCTGGCGGTGCACGTTAAGGCCGTTGAAGATGGGGATGCTGGCGGAGAAGCCGTAGTTGAAGCCGCGGTTCTGGTTAAATATCGGGCTGAACTGGTTGACGGCCGCGCTGGCTTTGGACTGGTTGAAGTTATAGGCCGAGTTGAAAGAGATGCCGGGGAAAAATTCGCCTTTTCTTTCCTTCAGCACGAGCTTTGAAATTTCAAGGGCCTGGCGGGCCACCTGCAGCTGCGGGTTGGTTTGCTGGAGGTTCTCCAGTATCTCGCCGTAAGAAAGTGCGAGGTCTACGGGAATGCTGTCGTTCACATCGTAGTTGAGGTTGCCGTCCGCAATGCCCAGCAGCTGGTTGAGCGCCGCTTTGCTTTGTTCGATGGCGGTTTGCTGGCGCAGCCAGTTGGCGCGCTGCGCGTTGTAGTCCACCTTCGCCTGCAGCCAGTCCGTTTTTGGCGCGAGACCGGTCTGGAACTTGGCGTCGGAGAGCTTCACGCGTTCGTCCGAAATGCTCATCTGCTCGGCCAGCGCGCGCAGCTGCTGTTTTTGCTGCGCGATGTTGTAATAGCTGTTGATGATGTTGGCGATGGAATTTTCCACCTGGTTCTTTACGTTCAGCTCGCCGAGTATCTCGATGGCCTGTACGCGCCGGCGCGTGGCGAACATCTTCATGCCGTCAAACAGCGTCCAGTTGAGGTTGACGGACGATTGCAGCTGCCTGTTCTTGATGCCGCTGGTATCTCTTTTGTTGCCGTTGCCGAACTCCTGTTTGGTGGCGGTGTTGTTCCATACGTTGGTAACCGTGCCGTTCACGCGCGGCGCAAAGGCGAAGTTGGCATAGGCGTTGTCGTTGGCGGCCACTTCCGCATCGTTGCGGGCGAGCCGTATATCGAAGTTATTCTTTAAGCCCAGGTCTATCGCCTGCTCCAGCGTAAGCACCTGCTGTTGCGCTTTGGCGCCCATTGCCAGCTGAAGTAAGAATATCCCGGTTAATAATTTTCTGTTCAATTTCATTGTTTTCATTTTACCGTTTCCCGTATTGGCGGGAGCGATGATGCTTATGCGTGTGAAGCGGCTGCGGCTGCTTCGGGCGTTTCCTGTGCTGTTGTTTCAACGTTTTCCTTGTGATGGCCCCTGCGGCTGAAGAACGTATAGATCGCGGGTATCACGTACAGCGTAAGCACGAGGGAGAACATGATGCCGCCCACGATCACGATACCCAGCGGAATACGGCTCGTAGAGGCCGCGCCGAGGCTCATCGCGATGGGCAGCGCGCCCAGCGCCATGGCGAGGCTCGTCATCAGGATCGGGCGGAGGCGCATCACGGCGCCTTCCACGGCGGCGATATTTTTCTTCCTGCCCGCGTCGCGCATGTGGTTGGCGAACTCCACGATCAGGATGCCGTTTTTCGTTACAAGGCCTATCAGC
>CBINIO010000298.1:0-5784 GCA_966250725.1 uncultured Chitinophaga sp. | reverse complement strand
CAGATGGCTACGCGATGACCGGCTTTTACGAGCTTGTGCAGGTAGCTGTCCAGCGAATGATGCGGGAAGCCTGCGAGGTCTACGTAGGAAGCGCTGCCGTTGGCCCTTTTGGTGAGCACGATGCCGAGCACTTTGGAGGCGATCACGGCGTCGGCGTTGAACGTTTCGTAAAAATCCCCGACCCTGAAAAGCAGCACCGCGTCCGGGTAGCGGGCTTTGATGGCGTTGTGCTGCTGCATCAGGGGCGTTTCTTCCGATTTATTTTTAGCCATGCGGCAAATATAAGAAGCTGCGGGCATTAACCTATAGTCAACTATCTTTGCAGGCATGCGGAAGTTAAACATGCAGGAACTGGGCCGGAAAACGGTGGAAGAATTCAAGGCGGCGGACAAAACGCCGCTGGTGCTGGTGCTCGACAATGTGCGCAGCATGCACAACGTGGGCTCCGTGTTCAGAACGGCGGACGCCTTCCTGCTGCAGGGCATCGTGCTGTGCGGCTATACGCCCGTGCCGCCGCACCGCGACATACAGAAAACGGCGCTGGGCGCCACGGAAACGGTGGAATGGCAGTATTTCCCCACCACGGTGGAAGCCGTCCGGAAACTGAAGGAGCAGGGCTACGCGGTGATCGCCATCGAGCAGGCGGCGCAAAGCGTGATGCTGGACGCGTTCCGGCCGGGCAGTCAGCCGCTGGCGCTGGTGTTCGGCAACGAAGTGAGCGGCGTGGACGCGGCGGTGATGGCGCTGGCGGACGGATGCATCGAGATACCGCAGCTCGGCATGAAACATTCCCTCAATATTTCCGTCAGCACCGGCATCGTGGTGTGGGACCTGTTTTGTAAACTGAAACCCGTAATTTAGCGCCCATGTCCTCAACTGTTAAAAACTATCTTTCATTAGTAAAGTTCAGCCATACCATTTTCGCCATGCCTTTCGCCATGACGGGTTTTGTAATGGCCGTCAGCTGGGCGGGCTATTCCTTCAGCTGGACGCTGCTATTGCTCGTGGTGCTTTGCATGGTGTTCGCCCGCAGCGCGGCCATGGCGTTCAACCGCTGGCTGGACGCGGAATTCGATAAAAAGAACCCGCGTACCGCGAAAAGGGAGATCCCCGCGGGGGTTATTTCTTCCTCCAGCGCGCTCTGGTTCGTGATCGGCAACGTAGTGCTGTTCATGGCCACCACCTGGTTCATCAACCTCGTCTGTTTCTGCCTTTCGCCCGTAGCCATGCTGGTGGTGCTGGGCTACAGCTATACCAAACGTTTCACCCCATTGTGCCACCTGGTATTGGGCGTGGGCCTGAGCCTCGCGCCGATCGGCGCTTTCCTGGCGGTTACCGGGCATTTCAGCCTGCTGCCGGTATTGCTGAGCGTGATGGTGCTGTGCTGGGTGTCGGGCTTTGATATTATTTATGCTTTGCAGGACGAGGAATTTGACCGTTCCCAGCAATTGCATTCCATCCCCGCCTGGCTGGGGAAAACCGGGGGACTGCGTTTTTCGGAGGCCCTGCATGTGGTGGCCGCCGCGCTGGCGATGACCATCGGGCTGATGGGACATTTCAGCTGGCTGTACTGGATCGGCGCGGGCGTGTTCGTACTGATGCTGTTCACGCAGCACCGGCTGGTGAAGCCGCACGACCTTTCCCGCGTGAACATCGCGTTTATGACCACAAACGGCATAGCCAGCGTGGTGTACGCCGTATTCGCCATCGCCGACATGCTGATCTTCAAACCCTGACCCCATGCCCAGGATACTCGCCATCGATTACGGGAAAAAACGCACGGGGCTGGCCGTTACCGATCCGCTGAAGATCATCGCCAGCGGGCTCGGCACCATTCCTTCGCACGACCTCATTCCTTTTCTTAAAAAATATTTCGCGGCGGAACCGGTGGAGCTGGTGCTGATAGGCCTTCCCCGCAACCTGGACGGCAGCGCTACCGACGCCACGGCGCTGGTGGAAGAATGCGTCCGCATCATCGCCAAACATTTCCCGGACCTGCCGCTCCGGAAAGTGGACGAACGTTTTACGTCGAAAATGGCGTTCAGGAACATGATAGACAGCGGCATGAAAAAAAAGGACCGGCAGCGGAAAGGGCTGGTGGACGAGATCAGCGCCACCATTATTTTACAGGAATATCTTCAGCACCACAACGGCTGAGCCCTTCGGGGAAAAACCGTAACTTTGCATTTTTCCATTTTTGATTCGCATAACAGATGATTTTACCAATCGTAGCCTACGGGGCGCCCGTTTTAAGGGAAGTAAGCCGGGACATCACGCCTGAATACCCCGATCTTCAAAAGCTGATCGACAATATGTGGGAAACCATGTACGCCTCCAGCGGGGTGGGCCTCGCCGCGCCGCAGATCAACAAGCCCATCCGCCTTTTCGTGGTGGACAGCGAGCAGATCATCAACAACCTGGAAGAAGACGAGGAAAACCTCTATCCCGGCGACAAGGGCATCAGGCAGGTGTTCATCAACGCGAAGATCGTGGAAACGGAAGGCGACGACTGGGCTTACAACGAAGGCTGCCTGAGCATTCCCAAGATCAGGGAGGACGTGTACCGCCCCGAAAAGCTCACCATCGAGTACATGGACGAAAATTTCCAGCATCATAAACGCACCTTTCACGGCGTCACCGCGCGCGTGATCTTTCACGAATACGACCACATCGAGGGGAAACTTTTCATCGACTACCTGAAGCCGCTCAAAAAGCGGATGATCAAAGGCCGGCTGGAAGATATCACCAAAGGAAAGGTGCGCGTGGATTACAAGATGAGCTTCCCGAAGTGATCATGATTTTTTTCGGCATTATAAAAAAGAAATATGCCTAAGAATTTCATATTGTAAGTAATTTCATTATTTTAGTGCCACTATTTTCCGATTACGACACTTTGGGAACTGCAAATACATATACTGAACTCGAACTGGTACAGGGCCTGAAAGCCAGGGACCAGCAGGTATTCGGCTATCTGTACGATCATTATTCCCCCGCATTGTACGGCGTGGTGTTAAAAGTGCTTAACGACGAAAATTCCGCCAGCGACGTGCTGCAGGAGGTATTCCTGAAGATCTGGCGGAGCATAGAAAAATACGACACAGAGAAAGGACGGCTTTTCACCTGGATGCTCAATATCGCCAGGAATACCGCCATCGATTCACTCCGCTCTAAAGGGCATAAGCTGGACCAAAAAATCCAGGAGCTTAGCAATGACGTATATCTACAAACAAGTCAGTTAACGGTTCAACCTGCCGTGGATCACCTGGGTCTCTCCAAGGTGTTGGAAAAGCTCAACAAAGAACAGCGGACTATCATTGACCTTGCCTACTATAAAGGCTGCACCCAGGAAGAGATCGCCAGGGTGCTGGATATTCCTTTGGGAACCGTAAAAACTAGGATGCGAAACGCGATCATACAATTGAGGAATATATTAAAACAGTTGTAAGCAAAGTGGACGTACAACGTTACATATCATCCGGCATTATTGAAAGCTACGTGGCTGGGCTGGCTACGGACCAGGAGGTCCGGGACATGCAGGCCACGATGGAGCAATCGCCGGAAATAAGGGCTGCGGTGGATGCCGTACAGCTCGATATGGAGCGTTATGTCAACATGCAAAGCGTTACACCCCCGGAGGAGGTGAAAGAACGCATCTTTCAGCTGATCAATAATGAAGGGACGGAAACGGCGGTGCCCGTAGGCGCCTACGAAGAAGAAACCGAAGAAGCAGAGCCCCGGGAGCCCGTACGCGTCAGCGTGATATGGGTCTACGTCGCCGCTGCCGCCGTTATCGGCCTGCTGGCAAGCGTGTGGATGAACGTTCGGTATTCCAGGAGCAGCGACGAATGGCAGGGCAAATACCAGGCCCTGGTCGCCGGCCAGGAAAAACTGATAGCGGACAACAACGCGATGCAGGTGCGGATGGAAGAATCCGAAAAAATGCTGCAGTCGCTCCGCAAAATGAGAATGGTGCAGCTGTACACCGTAACCGCCGCCCGCCCGGGATTGCTGGCCACCGTGTACTGGAGCCCGAAATCAGAAGAAGTATTCCTCACCGTCACCAACCTGCCCGCTCCGGCGGCCGACCAGCAATACCAGCTGTGGGGCATCGTGAACGGCAAACCGGTTGACGCCGGTGTGTTCGATATGGAAGAGGCGGTCAACGGCTTCGCCAAAATGAAAACCATGACCTCCGGTGTACGCATGTTCGCCATCACGCTGGAGAAAAAAGGCGGCTCTCCCACGCCGACCTACACCGCGATGTACGTTGCGGGCAAAGTTTCCGGCTGATCCCTTCCCATGATAGCCGTTACCGGTTGCGCATCTCCTGCAGCCGTTCTTTCAGTCCCTTCTGGCCTGAATATTGCACGCCTAACCGCACGAATTCCTTAAATTTGCCTGATGCGAAAGATCCTGCTACTGTTTTGCCTGATACCCTCCATTGCCGCATTGGCGCAGGATACCGCCAGGTATAAAGGCATGACCATTAACCTGGACGAACATGTGGTCAAAGCCAAACGTATAGGCTTTGACGTGAACGGCTTTATTCAGCGCGTGGAAGAGGACACGACCTTTTACCGCGCCTTCAAAAATCTCCGCCTCATCGGTTTTACCGCGGATAACGACATCCGCATCACGGATAAAGAACGCGGCAAAACGCTGGCCTCTCTCAAATCGCGCACGCGCCAGGTAATGAAAGACGGCTGCCGCAGCATGGAGACGCTGGAGGAGAAGACCACCGGCAACTTCTACGACCGCAAAGGCGGTTATAATTATTACACCGCGGAGCTGTACGCCAACCTGTTCTTTACAAAAGGAACGGTGTGCAATGACGGGAACGGCTCTGACAAAGGAAGCCTGGCCCGGCACAAATCGCAGCTCAAGCAACTGATATTCAATCCGGGCAAACCGATATCGGGCGTACCTGTGGTGGGGAGCAAGGTGGCTATTTTCGACCGAAGTCTGATGCGTTTTTACGATTTTTCCATTACCTCGTCGGGTTTTGCCGGCACCGATTGTTACGTGTTCAGCGCCGTGATGAAGAAGGGCCTTGGGAAGATAGACCGCGCCGAGATCGTGTACGACGAGCTGATCACTTATTTCAATAAGGAAACGATGGAGATCGTGGGCCGGAAATATTCCCTTTCATACAAGACCCTCATATTCGATTTCAACGTGCGCATGAACGTGGAAATGACCAAATTAGACGACCTGCTGCTGCCCGCGCTCATCACTTACGACGGCACCTGGGACGTGCCTTTCAAAAAGCGGGAGACGGCGGTGTTCACGGCGAGGTTTTTTGATTTTAAGCATTGAGGTTCAGCATAAGAACGGGGCGTATCAAATTCTGATACGCCCCGTTTTATTTGAATCTCTTTTTTTTGTGAAAATCTGCATTCCCGCATATTTTACCGTATCAAGGTGACCGACCCCGTTTTGCGGTAATACTTCGCGTTCAATTCGTCCACGTATTCCACTACCCACACATAGGTGCCCATATCCGCGGACTGCCCGTTGTGCTTGCCGTTCCAGGCTACGCCGGGGTCGGTGGTGTAGAAGATAAAATCCCCCCAGCGGTTGTACACGCTGAGCTTGTACTGGCCTATCTGGCACCGGTAACGCGGCCTGAAAAGATCGTTCACGCCGTCGCCGTTCGGCGTAAAGCCGGTCGGGAAAAATACCTGGCAATCGCAGTTCTGGTACCAGATGTTCACCGAGTCGGTGGCGCGGTTGCACACATTTTCCGCCACGATGGCGTAAACGCCGGGTTGTGTGACGAGGAAG
>CBINIO010000297.1:0-5808 GCA_966250725.1 uncultured Chitinophaga sp. | reverse complement strand
CCATTTCCTGTTAAAGGTATACGAACCGTTGGCGTAAAAAGATACAAAGCGGTCCAGATCGTCCCGCAGCGGCTGTTCGCGGCGCGGCAGGCGGTATTGGCCGAACAGCGCTTCCGTGCCGTAGATCGTCGTGCCCAGCATCGTCAGCTCGTCGATGGATTTGGAGGTAAGGGAAAACTCGTCGAAGCCGTAACGGTAAATATGCGTATTGGTCGCACGCACGCTGCGGCGCTCGGCGCCTGCCAGCAACTGCACCTGGTGGTCGGTGCCGAACATCCTGTTGTAGTTCAGCTGCGCGCGAAGCGTATAGGAATTGCTGCCGGAGCGATACTCTGAATACTGGCCGCCGGTAGGCACATTTTCAGTTTTGATGCCGTCCCGGATCAGCGTAGCGTCGTTGATCATCGTTCTCACGTAGTTCGAGTTCGGGCGGTAAAGCTGGCTTTCAAATCCGTCGGTACGCTCGCTCTGGTAGCGCACGTCCATCGACAGCCCTTTCATCAGGCGGAGGTTCAGCCCCACGTTGATGTTCAGGTAATTCGTCTTGTCGATATAGTGCTGCTCATGAATTTCATTCAACGGGTACATGGTTTCGTCCATCAGGCCAAGGCCGTTCAGCCGGTCGATCTCGTATTGCGATTTGGAACCGTACCATTGCGCGGGCGTGCCGTCGGGATTGCGCACCATAAAGTAGCTGGCGCGGCCGCCGTTGAGGTTGCTGTAGCCGTTAAACCCGTTGTCGTAATCCTCACGGGTATGGCTGCCCAGCACGCCAACGTCGAGGCGGGCCCATTTGTTCAGGTTGAAAACGTTGCGGAGGTTGTAACCGAAGCGCTCTCTGGACTGGATCTTTTCGTACGGGTTGTCGCGCAGGTAATTCACGGACAGGTTGTACTGGTGTTTTTCCGTACCGCCGGAAAGCGAGAGGTTGTGCTGCTGCAGCAACGAGCGTTTGCGGAGGAATTCGTCCTTTATCTGTTCGTAACGGTCGTTCCTGCGGTAGGGCTCGAGCGCTTCCTGCAGCTGGGCTTCGGTAATGTTGCCTTCTTTATGTTCGTAGAGGAGGCGGTACACGTCGTTCATAAAACGGCGTTCGTTGATGCTGGAATAATCGTTTGACCAGTAGCCGAACATTTCACGCTGAAAATCCACCAGCTCGGAGCTGGACATGCGGTTCATGTACCCTCTGTCAGGCAGCGGCGTCAGGCGGAAGGAGCTGCTGAGGTTGACGCGCATGGGACCGGGCCTGCCGGTTTTCGTAACGATCACGATCACGCCGTTGGCGGCGCGGGCGCCGTAGATGGAAGCCGCGGAAGCGTCTTTCAGCATGGTGATCGTTGCAACGTCGGAAGGATTGATGGCGTTGATGTCGCCTTCATACGGGATACCGTCCACCACGTACAGCGGTTTTACTTCCGCGTTGATGGACGATACGCCCCGGATCTGTGGCGCATTGCCCCTGTAATTGGTAAAGCCCGCGGCCATGCCTTCCAGGCGGTCCAGCAGGCCCACGTCCATTTTATTCTCCATGTCTTTGGCGGAAATGGAGGAGAACGAGCCGGCGGCGCGTTCTTTTGACAGCGTGGTATATCCCGTGCTCACGATGGAAACGCCCTGCAGGCGAGAGGGAAGCTGTTCCAGTTTGATGTTCAGCGTGGTTTCCGGCCCTACTTTCACTTCTTTCTCGCTGAAGCCCACATAACGCACGATCAGCACGTCGCCGGATGCCGCCGCGATCACGAAACGCCCGTCCGCGTCAGATACAGCGGTACGTTTGGTGCCTTTTACCTGGATGGAAGCCCCCGGCAGCGGAGTGCCTTCATTATCGGTAATGGTCCCCGACAGGTCGATCGCGGCGGGTTTTAATATCTCCATGGTAGCGGAAGGCGCGAAATTCTGCTTTCTCTTCACGATCACCACTTTATCTACAATGGTATAGGTAACCGGCTGGCCGCTGAAAGCCTTGCGGAGCGCGATAGACAGGTTGACCTTATCCAGGTCGAGACCGGTCACTTCCAGCTGCTGGATGTCTTCCCGGGAATACAGGAACGAATACCCGGTTTGCCGCTCCACCAGTTTAAAAAAATGTTCGAGCGAAGATCTCTTGATCGAAAAGTCGACAGTTTGTCCGTAGGTTGCGGCGCTGACGGTAATACATGCCGTCAGCATGAATACAGTGGTGAGCTTCATAATCTTCCACATTTTGTTCCCGGGTAGCATCTTCCGGGAGATTGCGCCATCAGGCGGGTAAGGGATACCCTGCCGGTGTTGGCACCTGGCTTTTAAAATCATACATTTGATTTTGGGTGATAAATAAATTTTCTCTCAACTGAACATTTGTTTCGCCCTTGGCAACCGGAGTTGGTACCTCCTGTTGCCCGGTCCCGGCCTGCAAGCCGGGACTTTTTTTAGCTATTGAACTGTCTAATGTCTCTAAGGTCTTACGGTGATCCTGTTCCCCTCGATACTGAACTTTACTCTTCCCGTCATTTCCAGCATTTCCAGCACGCGCGACACGGGCAGGTTTCGCGGCAGCGAGCCCACGAAGTGGTGCTTCACCTCCCCTTCGTACACGATCTCGGCGCCGTACCAGCGCTGCACCTGGCGCATCACTTCGGTAATAGGCGCCCCGCTGAAGTTAAATCGCCCGTCTTTCCAGGCCACCACGGCGCTCATGTCTATCCCATCGGTCACGGAAAGCTCCCCGTTCTCCTGCACGCGCGCCTGCTGGCCCGGGCTGAGCACCTGGCTTTGCCCGTTTTTGCCCACGCGCACGGCCCCTTCGAGCAGGGAGGTGCGGATGACCGGCTCGTCGTTGTAGGCGTTCACGTTAAAATGCGTCCCCAGCACGTCCACCGTCATCCCCCGGGCGATCACGCGGAAGGGACGGGCGGCGTCGCTGCTGACTTCCAGGTAGGCTTCGCCCGTCAGCTCCACCACGCGCTCGTTCCCTTTAAATAAAGTGGGGAACCGGATGGAAGAAGCGGCGTTGAGCCAGACCTTGCTGCCATCCGCCAGCGTAAGCCGGAACTGGCGGCCGGCCGGTGTGGTAAGGGTATTAAAAACCGGTGCGTCCGCCGCTTCGCCCGATTGGTACTCGAGCGCGCCTGCGGCGGATTGCAGGATGCTGGCGCCGCCCTGCGCGGCGATCTGCGCGGCGCCGGAATCGTCCAGGGTTACCACCGAACCATCGGCCAGCGTGAGCGTGGCTTTATCCGAACCCGGGGAAATATCGTTCTTGAAACGGACCTCCCTCGCCAGGGGCTCGGCGGGCACGGAGGCGGGCCGCAGCAGGAAAAAAGCCGCGCCGGCAGCCAGCAGCACTACGGCGGCGGCGGCGTACCTGTAAAGGGAACGGCGGAGAGGGCGCTGCCGTACTTTTCCCATGATACGGGCGTACATCAGCCTCTCCAGCGCCTCCTCTTCTTCCCGGGTCATTTCGTCCGGGGGAAACCGCTCCAGGCGGTCGGCATACGCGTCCACAAGGCGCTTTTCGGCCTCGGTGGCGGTACCGTCCAGGTAGCGGCCGGTCAACAGAATGAAAGTGTTTTTGTCCATAGGTTTATACCTATATGTACCAGGATTGGACTGCTACCCTACGGTGTGGGGGGATTTTTTTTGGGGAATATTACCGGATACGGGCCGGAAGATGGGGTGTTCGTGAAAAATTTATTCTGACCAGGCCTGATTCATGCAAATCTTGTATGCCCGGAAGCGGAAACCTCCAGCGGGAAAACGAGCGTAAATTCCGTCCCCTCGCCCGGCGGCGAGCTGACCTCGATGCCGATGTCGTGATACTTTGCAATGGTATGTACGATGGAAAGCCCCAGGCCGTATCCTTCGTTCTCTTTTTTCTCCAGCTTTTTAAACCGCTGGAAAATGGTCCCGATCGCCTGCTCCGGAATGCCGATGCCCGTATCGCGGATGATCAGCCGGTATGGCTTGCCGGGAGCATGGATTTCGCTGACGGTGATCCGCCCGCCCGGCCGGTTGTAACGGATGGCGTTATTGAGCAGGTTATAAACGAGCTGAAAGATAAGGTCGTGGTTGAGCTCCGTCAATACCGTCTTCCCGGACAACCGCATGTGAAAGGTCAAGTGCTGTTCCTGCAGCCGGTGTTCCAGCTCGTCCTTTACTTCCTGCACCAGCTCCTTTATCGGAAAGCTGTCCGACCTGGGAAACTGGCTGTTCTCTATCCGCGAGATCAGCAGCAGCGAATGAACGATCTTCTTGAGCCGGTTGAGGGTCTTCATCATGTCCATCGTCCTCTTCTGCAGGGCCTCGGGAAGCTCCTCCTCCATCATCAGGTTTTCCATCTTGCTTTGCAGGATGCTGATCGGTGTCATCAGCTCGTGGGAGGCGTTGGAGGTGAACTCGCGTTCCTTTTCGAACGCTTCCCGTACTTTGCCCATCAGCTCCGTCAGCGAATCGTCCAGGTACCTGAAATCCCTGGTGGAAGTCCGGATGGCGGGCGTGGTTTCGGTGAAAGGAAAACGCGCGTTCAGCAGCCGGTTCCTGATGATGGTGGCAAGCGGGCGTAAAAGCAGGCGGGTATACACGAGGTCTATCACAATGGTAATAACGATCAGGCCGATCAGCACATACAGCGCCATCCGCTGCAGCGGGTTGTTGTACTGGTCGATAGTAGCGGTGGTTTTACCCACTTCAAGGAGGTAACCCCGGTCGTTATGACGGAACGTGTAGCTAAGCACCCGGTATGTAAGCGTATCGCCTTCCACCACACGGCGCAGCGTGGCGATGGTATCCTGCGGGACCATTTTGCCGGCCGGCTCCAGGGAAATATATTCCTCTTTCAGCATGGTATAGCTGCCGTAGCTCGGCTCGCCCTGCAGATAAGCGTCTATGCCGTCCCTGCCGATCACGTTCAGCACTTTCCGTTTTTGCTCTTTGAGATAATAATCGTTGTACTGGTATGCGATCCTGTTCACCAGAACCGGCAGCAGCCATACAAAAAGCACGACGATCGCCAGTTTCGAGAGCGTTATGAAAAGTGTGAGTTTGGTGAACAGCTTCACATTCAGATTTTTACTTTATAACCTACGCTGCGGACCGTCTGGAGCCATTCCACGGAAGACCAGGCGGAAAGTTTTTTCCGGATGTTCTTGATATGCACGTCAATATAATTGGAATCGTAGTCGTCATCGGAAAAGCTGCCCCAGATGTGCTCGCTCAGTTGCATTCTCGTAACGGGCCTGTTTTTGTGGAGCAGCAGGTAGCTGAGCAGGTCGAATTCTTTTTTGGAGAGCTCTATTTCGGTTTCATCGTTATAGGTTACCAGTCTCCTGTTCAGGTCTACCGTAAAGTCGCCTATCACGACGGCCGAATCCCGCAGGCCGAACTTCCGGCGGATCACCGCCTGCATCCTCGATTGCAGCTCCAGCAGCGAAAAAGGTTTGGGCAGGTAATCATCGGCTCCCAGGTCGAGGCCTTTGATCCGGTCTTCCAGCTGCCCGCGGGCAGACAGGATGATGCAGGACGCGTCCGGACAGTTTTTCCGGGCCTTTTGCAGCAGCAGCAGGCCGTCTTCATCGGGAAGACCGAGGTCCAGCAAAATAAAATTGTACTCGTTCTCCTCCATCTTCTCCAACCCCTGTTTGGCCGTGTGGGCCAGGTCGCACAAATAATACGCCTTTTTCAGGAACGCCTCCATTTCAAACGCCATCGACCTTTCATCTTCTACGATCAGGACTTTCATATTGATCAGAACTGGTAATAAACGCTAAAATTAAAAAATGAATTCATTTTCCCAGCGCCCGTCTCCGCCTCGGGTCCCAGCACCGAAAGCTG
>CBINIO010000296.1:0-5815 GCA_966250725.1 uncultured Chitinophaga sp. | reverse complement strand
AAAACGCCATTACGCGTCGATCCTCGCATACTTTGCATGAGACTCGATAAACTCCCTGCGCGGGGGAACCTCGTCACCCATCAGCATTGTAAAGATGCGGTCGGCTTCAAACGCGCTGTCGATCGTCACCTGTTTCAGGGTACGCGCGTCGGGGTTCATGGTAGTGTCCCACAGCTGCTCGGCGTTCATCTCACCCAAACCTTTATAACGCTGGATGGTCACGCTGTCTTCCTTGCCGCCGCCGGCCAGCTTGGTCACGGCTGCCTTGCGCTGCTCTTCATTCCAGGCGTAAATATGGTCTTTGCCTTTTTTCACCTGGTACAGCGGCGGTTGCGCGAGATACACAAAACCCTGCTCCACCATCTCCTTCATGTAACGGAACACGAAAGTGAGAATGAGCGTGGCGATGTGACTGCCGTCCACGTCGGCATCCGTCATGATGATGAGCTTGTGATAGCGCAGCTTGCTGAGGTTCAGGGCTTTTTCATCTTCCGGGGTGCCGATGGTCACGCCAAGGGCGGTGAATATGTTCTTGATCTCTTCGTTCTCGTAGATCTTGTGCTCCAGCGCCTTTTCCACGTTGAGGATCTTGCCGCGCAGCGGCAGGATGGCCTGGAAGTTACGGTTGCGGCCCTGTTTGGCGGTACCGCCCGCCGAGTCGCCTTCGACGAGGTACAGTTCGCATTTGGCGGGATCGTTGTCCGAGCAGTCCGCCAGCTTGCCGGGAAGACCGCTGCCGGTCATCACGCTTTTGCGCTGCACCATCTGGCGCGCCTTGCGGGCGGCCTCGCGGGCCTGCGCCGCCAGCACTACCTTGTTGATGATGGTTTTGGCCTCGCGGGGATTTTCTTCGAGGAAGTCGTTCAGCACGTTCGCCACGGCGCTGTCCACGATCCCCATTACGTCGGAGTTGCCCAGCTTGGTTTTGGTCTGTCCTTCAAACTGCGGTTCGGGAACCTTTACGCTCACGATACAGCTGAGGCCTTCGCGGAAGTCGTCGCCGGTTACTTCCACCTTCGACTTTTCGAACATCTTGTTCTTGTCGCCGTAGGATTTGAACACGCGGGTGATGGCCCTGCGGAAACCGGCCACATGCGTGCCGCCTTCGATGGTGTTGATATTGTTAACGTATGAAAAAATGTGCTCGTTGAAGGAGTCGTTGTACAGCATGGCCACTTCCACCGCTACGTTCGATGCGGCGTCGTGCGCCTCGATGTAGATGGGCTGCGCCACCAGCGGGTTGCGGCGGGCGTTTTTGTCCATCAGCTCCACGAATTCCCTGATGCCGCCTTCGCTGTAGAACACTTCGTTGAAAGCGTTGCCGTTCTCGTCTTTTTCGCGTTCGTCGATGAGGGTGATGCGGATCTTCCTGTTCAGGAAGGCCAGCTCGCGCAGGCGGCCTGCGAGGGTTTCGCGGTTATAGGTGGTGTCGGTGAAAATAGTGCCGTCGGGCTTGAAATGCGTAATGGTGCCGGTGATGTCGCTGGGACCGATCTCGCGTACGGAATACTGGGGAATGCCCATCCTGTACTCCTGCTCGAAGATCTTGCCTTCGCGGTGAACGATCACGTGCAGCGGATCGCTGAGCGCGTTCACGCAGCTTACGCCCACACCGTGCAAACCGCCGGACACCTTGTAGGTGTTCTTGTCGAATTTGCCGCCGGCGTGCAGTACGGTCATCACCACTTCCAGGGCGGATCGTTTTTCCTTGGCGTGCATGCCGGTAGGAATGCCGCGGCCGTCGTCCTTCACGCGGATGGAATTGTCTTCACAGATCGTTACCTCGATGTTTTTGCAGAACCCGGCGAGCGCTTCGTCGATGGAGTTGTCGACTACTTCGTATACCAGGTGGTGTAAACCTTTCACCCCAATATCGCCAATGTACATCGCGGGACGTTTACGTACCGCTTCCAACCCTTCCAATACCTGAATGCTCCCCGCATCATAGCCGTTGCCGGGGGTAGTTGCTTGCACTAGTTCTTCACTCATATTTTTAGCTGAAAATCTATTTTTAACAAAATGGTAGACAATCCAGCAAATGTACGCAAAATCAGCCTAATTTCCATGAAAAAAAGGGTGTATTTAAGGGGTGTGGACAGGTTGTGAATTGCAGATATACCGCAGGGTTATATATGTGGATAAATTTTACTTTATAACGATAGAAAAGGGGAATTACATCAGCCCTGAAGCCGCATCCGTCAGCACCGTTTCTTTAATGCCGGTATAGATCGTTTTCCACACGAGATTGAAGAAGGACTTCTTCGGGTCGCGCGTAAACCGCGGTTTCGCGATGCGCACCGGCCGGTCGGGCGAGGGGTTCTCATTATGTAGCGCCATCAGGTTGGCGATAAAGCTCACCAGCCCTTTTTTCCGCTTTTTCCCTTTCGCCGTCTCCACATCCTTCAGGAATTCGATCTTGAGGTCGTTGTAGAGCAGCTTGAGCGTGCCCGCGCAGCTTCTTTCGTTGCCCCGCAGGTTAAAGTCCATTTCCCGGATGTTGGCGGAACGGATGGACACTTCGCCCAGCGGCCGTGTGGCAGGGTTCATTTCCCGCCCGTCCATGCCGCGCAGCTGGCCCGATACGCCAAAAGCGCCGTTCTTGTCGCCCAGGATAAAATCAAAACGCGCCCGCAGCTTGCCTGTGCGCATCAGCACGGCATGAAGGTCCACCACGCAATGCCTGTTACGCTGTATCAGCGAATCCTGGTTGGTGATGTTCGTAAACGTGCCGCCGGCCTTATGAAACTCGATCTTGCCCGGCTGATCGGCCTGCGGCCCCAGTTCGGTATATGAAATATTGACGCCCTGCGCCTTCAGCGTGTCGATGGTGAGCGGCAGCTCGAGCTTGTCCAGCAGCTGGTTGGGAAAGCCGCCGTACTTGTCGCCGGGAGGATAAGGCAGGTTGCGGTTGCGGTATGCATGCAGCTCGCCGCCGTCGATGCTGGCCGTTCTGATAAGGAACGCCTGCTGCAGCAGGTCCTCCAGCCGCACGCCCTCCGCTTTGATATGATGGAACGTCAGCTCGAAGCGGTCGTTCTGCGTCCGGATCTTTTTGTCGAAATCGGCTTTGTTGTACCGTGGCTCCAGCTCCACGCTTTCCACGCTCAGCGCCTTTTGCACGGCATTGTAGCCGATATTGCTGACGTGCAGCCAGTACAGGCTGTCCGGCGTGCGGTAATCCCATTTCTCCAGCGATATGTCGAAGTTTTGGGCGTAGAACACGCGGGAAAGGTCTTTTTCGGTGATGGAATCTATCTGCAGGTCGCGCAGCTGCACGTTGAGGTTGTCGAGCTTGGTGATCTTCCGGCTGCTGTCCTCCCGTATCTGCACGTACGAAAGGCTGGTGTTGGCGAGGTCCACGCGGTCGATGCTGAAATAATGGATCAGCTGGTTGATGGACGTATAAAAGCTTTTCCGGGGCGTAGTGTCGCGGCTGCGGAGGTCCCGCACCACGGTGATCTCGGGGTCCTGCAGGGTAAAGCCGGACGCGTCCACCTCCTTCCCGATAAAATACTTCCAGATCTTCAGCCCCGAAACCCGCACCCTGCTCATTTTGGCGTTGTAGATCATCTGCGGCGCGCGCTGTTCCCGCACCAGGCGGGTATACACGGCGGTATCCGGCAGCAGGGCCACGTTATGGATGCCTACGCTGCCGGTAAGCAGGTTGAGGCTGATGTCGCCATAGGCAAGGGTGTACAGACTGTCGGACCCTTCGCTTACGTAGCGCCGGAGCTGTTTGTCCATAATGCCTTTCCAGTGGTTATTGAGATACCATGCCGTGCCCAGCACCAGCACGGCCAGGATAGCCGCCACCGTTAGTATGATCTTCCAGAACTTCTTCATGCGCCTTTACTGTTGCTAAATTTATACCAATTAACCGTAATCCGCCGCATTTGTAACGGCTTTGTCAAACTGTGAGAATTATAACAACGATTCGTTAATTTTGTGACCGTTCATATGAGAGAAGTACAGGAAATATTAACGCTCGCTATTCCGCAACCCGCCATGGGCGACCAGTTGCAGCTTGCCGAAGCCGATAACGTATCGGTTCCTGACTGTCTTGATTATTCCCTCCAGCGTTTTGTGTACGAACGTCCCCTGCCCGTTGAAGATGTGGCGATGGTGGTATACCAGCCCGCAAAACGGGGAAAAAGCGCGGCTATCGAGCTGCGGTACTGTGTGGCCGGCAACAAATATTGCCAGAAGCCGAATTGTACCGACAAGGTATGCGCGGAAGGTCACAAAAAGGACGACTGCAATGCCAAGCTGCCCTCTGTAGACCTCATCACCGTTCGTTTCCAGCCTGCTTTTATCCAGTCCCTGCAAAAAGGGAACACATCTTTCTCCCTCTTCGAGCTTCAATCCAAAAAACCTTTCGTAAAAACCATCCAGCCCTGCACCAAAAGCAAATCCGTGCTGGAGCAGATGGTGCATCACAATTACGAAGGCGTGCTGAAAAATATCTTCCTGCAAAGCAAGGCCCTGGAGCTGCTGCTTTTCAGCTCCGACCAGTTTATCCAGAACGATACGGACGAGCGTTACGGATGCCGTTTCCTGACGCACCTGGAAGACCGCGAGAAGATCGAAAAGGCGCGCAGCATCCTGCTGGAGCAGCTGGACGCGCCGATCACCATCCGCGACCTGGCGAGAAGGGTGGCGATGAACGAATGTTACCTCAAAAAAGGTTTCAAGGCGGTGTACGGCACCACCATTTACGATTATTTCCAGAAAGAAAGAATGGAAAAGGCCAAGGGCCTGTTATATGAAAGAGGGCTGTCCGTTTCGGAAGTGGCCATCATGATGGGATATTCCTGCATTTCCCATTTCTCCACCGCGTTTAAAAAACATACGGGCCTGAAACCCTGTGAGTTACTGCTTCGCTAAGCGGTTTTTCCCTTTACGATCATTACTTTTCCCGATCCGATAATGCGCTCCCCGGAGATTGTACTTTCTTTGTGTTACGATCTTTGGATGTCTATCCGGGGTTCTTCATAAGCTTCCTTATCAGATTTGACCTAAGGAAAAGCTTGCAGACGATAGTAAAGCCATTATAAAGGCGGTGCATATCAAACACCACAAAGACCTAATCTTGTACCGCCGTGTCAGTAAGTTTTTCCACCGTAATTTGCATAAAGCCGTTACTTTCCTGTGACGGCTTTTTTGTGCGCGTATTCCCGGGACTTACGGCAAAAGAAAAACCCCGCCCAAAAGAGCAGGGTCTGTCCTATTTATCCCTATACCTATGAAATACTTAATGAATGTCTTTGTTGTCGGCAAATATTCCTAATCAACAATAGTGCCAGCATCGTTCAGCAGTACGGTTTTGGCAGTTCCGTTATCGTCGATGCTCACTTTGTAATAAGGAGCCACGTCCGCCCGTTCGATTTTCCACCCTTCTTTAACAACAGCCGAGGGATATTTGTTCTTTAAAGTCCCTAAAACTGTCTCAGGCACGTTGCCGTTTTCAAAAGTGCTGCGGGTAGCTACCCAGGCGCCTTCGGCATTATATTCAACGGCGGTTTTTACGTTCTCGCGGTTGAAGGATGCGATCCAGTTGCCGCCGGCGGTTTTTGCCCACTGAGCGTCGGTTGCGGATGAAAATTCGGCATTTTGTGAAAATGCGTCCTTAACAGGCGCGGGTGCTTCAATTTTTTTGGCGGTTCTGGTTTTTTTAGATGATTTCTTCTGCTGTGAAAACGCTATGCCGGACGTGAAGATGGCAGCGCATATTAATAACGTTACTTTTTTCATAAAAGATATGGTTTATAATCGCGTTAGACTCTTCAGAATCCTAACCAAAACAATGCCAAAAACG
>CBINIO010000295.1:0-5827 GCA_966250725.1 uncultured Chitinophaga sp. | reverse complement strand
ATCGAGCACCTGAAACCCGAGTGGATCCCCAACATCCTCGACACGCTCATTCACCGCAATCTTAAAAAAGACGGGATCATTTTTATCAGCTATCCGCCCTGGGAAGGGCCGCATGCCTCGCATTTGCAGGCCGTCATCAAAATTCCCTGGGTGCAGTACCTGCCGCAACGCTGGGTGCGCAGCCTGCTGCAAAAACGGAACACGCAGCTGGTAGGCGTAAACGACCTGATGACCGAATATCTCGAGCTGAACCATATGACGCATGCCAGGCTCAGGCGCTTCCTGAAGGCGTACCCGCTAAAACCCGTGTTCAGGCACAGCCACACGAAATTCTGCAAACTGCCGCTGCTGAAAAATGTGAATTTTAATTTTTTCCCTTTCAAATACTTCGTGACGAAAGAGCTGGTGGCGTTCCGGAAATAGCCGCCATTGTTCACCCTACCGGCCGCAATGCCACCAGCGCCATTTCTTTTTCCTTTCCCCGCAGCCGGATACTGCCCAATGCCTGCGTCTCAAAATGCCCGTCCAGCCGCAGCTCCGCCATCAGGTCGCCGGAGGCGATCACCTCCGCGTTGTATTGTTTGCAAAGGCCCTGTATGCGCGAAGTAGTGTTGAGCACATCGCCGGAATACGTGATATCCCTTTTGATAATGCCCACTTCTCCCGCCACCACTTTACCGGAATGGATGCCGGCCTTGAACACGGGCATCACGCCGTATTGCCCGAGGTACTTGTCTTTCAGCGTATCGAGGTGCAGCTTGATGTCAAAAAAACATTGCACGCATTTGCTCCCGGCTACGCCTTCATCGTACCGCCAGGCCACGATCACTTCGTCGCCGACGTACTGGTAGATCTCGCCGCGGTTGTCCAGCACGGGGTTGGTAATGTCGGTGAACAGGTCTTTGAGGAAGGCGTGATATTTTTTGTTGCCGAGCTTTTCGGCGATGGCGGTGGACGAATTGAGGTCGAGGAACATGAAGATGCGGCGCTCTTCGCGCGGCGTATTGTAACGCCCGCGCACGATGTTCCAGAACACGCCCGGTCCGAACTTGCTGTTGATCTGCATCAGCAGCTGCGTTACGGCCACCACGATGGCCCACACGAGCCCGTTCTTGTGCATCCGCGCTTTGTCCGGGTTGGCTACTATGCCCAGCACCAGCGTCACGACCAGCACTACGCCCACAAAGCTGAGCGTAACGGTGAGCAGCGTGTAGCCGTAAGGTTTGTCGCGGAATTTTTCATTCACATAAAACACCATGATGCTGCCGCCGAGCAGCGCGCCGATGAAGCCGGCGAGCATGTTCACGAACAACGATCCCCGGAACGAATACCCCGCCGAAGGCCCGGCCGAATTGGCGGTATGCAATACAAGATGATCGTACACGGCGATGAGAAAACCGATAAACAGCCAGGTGATCACGATCAGCCCGAGCTGCCGCAGCTTGAGGTGGGTCCTTCGGTTGAGCATAACGCAGGAATGTTGGTCCCTGCCAATTTATCGATTTCCGCGCTGATTGCGGAACGCATGCGGAAGGTTGGCTCAATTCACCCGTATCGCCGGCCCAATGCACAACGCTCGGACAGCTTTGTGGATCGATATTTTCACCATGCAATAAATTAAGGGCTGACCAAACTAATGGCCAGCCCAGGGATACTCTCGATCCTTACATAGTGAAATAACTTAATCAGGCTCCACTACCATGCATACAACGGACATCGGCGGCAGGCTTACCTTTACGCCCTGCGAAACCTGCGCGCTGAAAGCCTTTAGCGTGGCGTAATCCGCGGGGCCGCCGGAAATGCCCGAAGGCCCGGCGCCGTTCACGAATACCTTGCGCGAAAAGCTGCTGACGCCTTCGCCGCCGGTGAGCACGTACCAGTAATAACGGCCGCCGGGATGGAAGTTTTTGAACGCCAGCTGCACGTCGCGCGCGGAGCTGGAGCCGTTCACCAGCGTTACGCCGGCTTCGCCGGAGCTGAAGGTGGAAGCATAGGCTTTGATGCCGCTGTTCGCGCCGGACACTTCGGCGTTGATAAAGCGGTCGCCCAAACAATGATTGAAATAATAGAGGTAATAAAATGCCGGGCGCGGTTCCCATTTCTGCTCGCCGGACGCGGGCTCGCCCTGGCTGAACAAACCGTGGTCGTTGCCGTTCTCCCAGGCATTGGCAAGGTCCCAGCGGCAGGCGAGGCCAAAGCGGTTGCGCATCAGCTCGCCGATCACCATCACCGCATGCATGCCCGCCACCTGCGACACCATCTGCTGCGAACCGACGGCGAAAATATTCCATTCGGTAAGCGCCAGCGGCTTCATGGGCACGCCCCCGCCGGTAACCGCAGCGGTCACATGGTCGGCCATCGCTTTGGTAACGGCCTCCGCGGACGCCAGCACTTCCGGCGGGTTGGAGTTGGTGTTGTACGCGGTATAATAGCTATGGACGATAAAATAATCCGCCGCTGCACCCGCCTCTTTCAGCACGCCGCTGTTCCACTGCCGGTCCGCGGGCGTGGCCCAGGTGGCCGGCTCGTGCTCCAGCAATTGCGCGCCGATAAAGATGGGCTTGCCGTTTTCAGCGGCGGCCTTACGCATGGAATCCGCAAATACTTTAAAATGTTTGCCGTACAGTTCGCCAGTGATAAGCTGCGGCTGCCCGTCTTTGTTCTGCGACTGGTCGATGCGGTAACCCGCCTGCCAGGTGCCGTTGCTTTCGTTGCCGACCTCCCAGTAACGCGTACGCCCTTTGTCCGCCCGCACCCAGTCCGCCGCCAAATGCGCGGCGGCCGCCACGGGATCGGCGCCGGTGCCGTAACGCGCATAGCCGTAATTGACGGTGATGATGCCCTCGCTGCCGGTTTGCTCCAGCACGCGGTAATAATTGTCGACGCTCAGCGTCCACGCGTCCGTATTGCGTCCGTACCAGTAACCCGCGTCGATCGGGTTGCCGCCGGCGTCCTGCAATTTAAGCGGGGCGTCCGCCGGGGGCTGGCCGGGGGCGGCGTTCCAGAAAAAGACGCTGCTGTTGTTGCCGCCGGGGAACCGGAGTATGCCGGGCCGCAGGTTTTTGAGATGCGTGATCAGCTTCGGCTGATCGGTCATCTGCGTCATCCAGACGTTGGTGTTGTTGCCAAACAGCGCGGGGGATATTTTTGTGAGTACCGTGGACGCGTCCACCGTTACCGTATACGCCGCGCCGGAAGGCGGCGCCTTTTCCGTAAAGGCAGGCGCCGTGAACTTCCTTTCTTTCCAGTCGTCCATAAAAAAACCGATGGAACCGGCGGTGGCAGGATCGTCCGGCTTTACGATCACCGTTCCGCTGGTATCGCCGTCCCGCTCGCCGCCGTTGTTATATCCTCCCCCGTTTTTTTTGTTGCACGCTCCCGCCGTTGCGCATATCACCAGGCCAAGCAACCAGGTCCCTCTTGCCATTTTCATTATTACTTAATCTTTATGATCCTGAAATTATCGAACGCTGTGCTGAACACTTCGATGGGCTTTGATTCTGAAATGATGCGGAAACCGAAAGGCACTACGCCGCCGGGTTTCAGCAATTGTCCCATGGTGGCCGCGCCTGCGCCCGTACCCTCCACGCCGTCCGCAGCCAGCTTGAATTCGCTCAGCGGCACGGTAACGGTCACCCATGTGTTGGCGGTATGGAACTCATCGCCGGGCAAACCGGTGAACGGCATAAAACGATAAGCGTACGTTTCCCCGAAACGCAGCACGCAAATGGCCGTGGTCCAGGGCTCGCGGGTATTCACTTCGAATTTGAGCGCGTAGCTGGATGCCTGCTGCGTCATGATAGCGTCGGTGAACATCGGCACGTCGTTGAAGTTGCCGGAGCGCCCGTTGTTCCACCATGCCGGATCGTTGGCGCCCACGCCGCCGAAGATGCAGTGCAGGTACTGGCCGCGGGTGCCGGGGAACAATGCGGCGTCGTTCTTTCTTTCGGCGCCCCACCATGCCCAGTTAAAACGCGGCAGCTCGCCCGTTTCACCATCGTTGGTGAGATTGCTGATCACGTCGCCGCTCTGGTGATCGTTCATCGGCCCGTTCGAGAAAGTGCTGCCGTATTTGGCGACGATCCTGATGCGGCCGGTATCGGCGCCGAGGTCGGGCATGATAAGCCCTATGCGCGTGCCTTCCGCGTTCCCGCTAATTTCCGTTACCTCGCGGCCGCCGGGAAATTCGATCTTTTCGATCAGCCAGAGCGCGGAGCCGTAAATGATCAGCGAATCGCCGGGCATCGCGTTTTCGTTGGAGATCGCCGCGATGGACGGCGGCGGAATGTCTACCACGAAAGCGTACGAAGCTTCACCATGACCGGTCACGATGCGGATAAGGTTCGGCACATCGGGATCGGTCGCTTCGGTGGGCGCCTCTTCCGGGATGGTGATGATAAGGTGGGTATTGGTATTGTACGCGGTATTGAAATAAGCGCTCATGCCGTTGAACGACACTTCGGTTACGCCGCCGAGATTTTCCCCGGTAATAAGTATCAGCGTGCCGGGCAGGGCGCGGGTGAAAGCGCTGTCCTGGCTGGCGGAATCCAGCAGGGTCACCGACCGTACGGACGGCGGGCCGCCAACGCCGCCGTTATCTTTCGAGCAGGCCCACAGCAGGCCGAGCATAAGGATACATATGATGGATTGCAGTTTGTTCATGACGATTTTTTTTGACGTTAGAATTCATAAGGCACCGGCGGCTTGCGCAGGTTGGGCGCGGCGGACATTTCCACCGCCGGGTACGGCAGGTAAAAATTGCTTTCCGTTACGGGATAGAACGCCGGCGTATCGGAAGTGATGGTCCAGCTGGTGGCGTTGGTGGCGGCGTTAGGCACAATGCGGTAAGTGCCCCTGTCCTGCCCGGCCAGCAATGCCAGCGCCTTTTGCGGCGAATGGTAATGCATGCGCACGATGTCGTACCATATCTGCCCTTCCATCGCCAGCTCCAGCCTCCGCTCGTTAAAAATATCGTCGGCGGTGATGGAAGTTTTTTCGGGAACGCCCGCGCGTTTGCGCACTTCGTTGAAATACTTCAGCGCCGTTGCGTCGGTGGTGGAACCCGCCGCGCCAAGCGCCGCTTCGGCGTATACGAGATACACGTCCGCCAGCCGCAGCATGTAGGTGTTGATCTCGGTATGCTGCTGCGTCACTTTGCCTTCGTTGTCCTCGGGCCGGCCTACCACGTATTTCTTCACCCATGCGCGGGTGTTGTACCGTTCGGTGCCTACCCAGTTCCAGGGCACCTGCAGCTCCTGTATGATCTTTTTGCCGGGATTGGCGGGATCGTCTACGGACTGATGGATATAGGGATAATGATCGCCGGGGAACATGAAAGTGGCCTTGCGGCGTTTATCGAGCGTGGAATATAATTTCAGCTGATCGAGCGAGCCGCCGAGGTCGCCGCCCCATCCGTCGCCAAAGCCGGTGATCTCCGAACCGTAGGCCAGGAATGCCTGTACGCTGTTCTGCGTGCCCCAGTCGCCGTCGTATTTCCATTGTAAGGAGAACAGGCTTTCGGAGTTGTTGTTGTTCTTCATCAGGAAGAGGTCTTCATAATTCGTCATCAGCTTCGCGCCGCTGTTCTCGATCACGTCGAGCGCATATTTTTTCGCCTCGTCGAGATCGGCCTGGTTGAGCGTGCCGCTGATACCGGCGCGGCTGAGGTATGCCTTTGCGAGCATGCCTTTTGCGCTCCAGCTGGTGATGCGGCCGCGCAGCGCGGGCGTGGGAGGTAGATTGTCCGCGGCGAATTGCAGGTCGCGGATGATGAATTCCCAGATGGATTCCACGGTATTGCGCGTGATGGAAGTGTCCGTCAGCAGCA
>CBINIO010000294.1:0-5830 GCA_966250725.1 uncultured Chitinophaga sp. | reverse complement strand
CAGTCTGGGTGAGAGGAAGCCCAGGTCCTCCAGGAACGGTACGGGCCGGGATTGTTGAGACCGTAATAATCGTTGGTGGGATTTTCCGGCGTCCAGTAGTTCAGGTTGAGGGCGTTGTAGCGTCCTTTGCCGATCTCGCCCATGGTGCCCAGCAGCATCGCGTTCGCGTACTGCGCGCCCTGGCGGGTATATATCATAAAGGAAAGGTCCCAGTTGCGGTAGGTGAACGTGTTGAGGATGCCGGCCATCCATTTGGGCTGCTCCGATCCGAGTATGATGCGGTCGTCGTCCGCGGTGATCTTGCCGTCGCCGTTCTGGTCCTTCACGCGCACGTTGCCCGCTTTCTGCTTGTACTCCAGCGCGTGCGAAGAGTCGGCCAGCTGCCAGATGCCCGCGAACTGGTAGTCGTAGTTGGCGCGGAGCGGCTGGCCTACAAAAAGACCGTTGCCCACGTCGGCGGTGGTATTGCCGCCGTACAGCTCGAGTATCTCGTTTTTATTGGTGGAGAAGTTGATGGTGGTCCTCCACTGGAAATCGTCCCTTTGGATGTTCACGGTGTTCAGCGTTACTTCCAGGCCTTTGTTCTCCACTTTGCCGACGTTGGTGATCACGTTGCCGAAGCCCGTGGAAGTGGGCAGCTGCTGCTCCACGATCAGGTCGAGCGTGTTCCTTTTGTACACGTCGATGTCCGCTGAAATTCTTCCGTTGAGGAAACCGATGTTCATGCCGAGGTCCGCTTCACGGCTTTTTTCCCAGCCCAGTTCGCGATTGGCGATGGAGGCGGGCGCAAAACCGAAGGCCGTTGAGCCGCCGAAGTCGTAATTCGTATTTAAAAGCGTGGCTTTTGTGCCGTAAGGCGGCACTACATTATTGCCGACGAGGCCGTAGCTGAAGCGGAGCTTGAGGTCGGTGAACACGCCGAGGTCGCGGATGAACGGTTCGTCCACCAGCCTCCATGCAAAGGCGGCCGAGGGGAAGAAGCCCCATTTATGCCCGTCCGCGAGCTGCGAAGCGCCGTCCCAGCGGCCGGTGAGCGTGAGCAGGTATTTGTCGTTGAACCCGTAGTTGAGCCGGCCCATGTAGGAGAGGAGCGCCCTTTCCTTCAGGTCGCTTTCAACGCCCACGATCGTGCCCGCGGAGCCGAGGTTATGCCATTTCGATTCGTAAGGCAGGTCTTTGACGGAGATCTTGTATTGCTCGTCCGTTCTTTTGTAGGCGCTCTGCAGTACGGTAAGGTTGAAGCTGTGTTTGTTCGCCAGGCGCAGCTTGTAGGTAAGCAGGTTGTCCAGCGTATAGGATGTTTGCGAAAGCGTTTCATGCGAAGCGGTCGGTTTGGCGCTGCCTTTGTTGGATTTTGTAAAGGTGCCGCGGTAATCGCCGATGCCGTTGCCGTACACGAAGGTGGAGAGCGAAGAACGGATGGACAGGCCTTTCAAGGGCGTCAGCTCTACAAAACCTCTCGCGCTGAAGCGGGACAGTTTTGTTTCGAGCAGCTGGTTGCCTTCATATGATTCTACGAGCGGGTTGAGCACCTGGTGGTCGTTGATGCCCATCCAGAGCGCGTACCCGTTGAATTCAACATCGCTGCTTTCCGAGGGATCCAGCACTTCGTCGTAATAAGGCACGCCGGTAGGCCGCGCGCGGTACGCGGAGCGGATCGTTTCCATGGAGCCGGTGTTCTGAACGCTGTAAGCGTAGTTGGTGTTGAAGCCGGCTTTCAGCACTTTGTTGAGCTGCGTGGTGATATTGCCGTTGAGCGTATAACGTTTGTAGTTGATGCCTTTGGTAAGACCGTCCTGGTTGAGATAACCCGCGGAAAAATAATAGTTCATTTTCTGCGTGCCGCCCGATGCCGCCAGCACGTGGTTGGTCTGCACGGCCGCGGAGCGGGTGATCATGTCTATCCAGTCGGTGGATTTGCCTGCGTCCACGAGCGCTTTTTCCGTGCTGGTGAGCGAGGCTTTGGGATTGGCGGCCACCCATTCGGCGGCGTTCTGCATGTCGGGCAGGTGCGCCGTTTTGCGCATGCCGACATACGCGTCGTAGGTAATGCGTAAGGTGCCGGCCACGCCTTGTTTGGTGGTAACGATAATTACGCCGTTCGCGCCGCGCGAACCGTAAATGGCGGTGGCGGAAGCGTCCTTCAGCACGTCGATAGACGCGATGTCGCTGGGGTTGAGCGTATTCAGGTCGCCGCCCATATTGCCGTCTATCACTACCAGCGGCGCGTTGTCGTAGTTGATGGAGCCAAGGCCGCGGATATCTATCTGGAAATCGGCGCCGGGCAGGCTGCTCGTTTTGGCGATATTAATGCCCGCCGCCTGGCCCTGCAGCGCCTGCAGGGGGCTTACGGGGTTGCCGCGTTCGATGGTCTTGGAGCTGACGGTGCTGATGGAGCCGGTGAGGTCTTTTCTTTTCTGCGTGCCGTAACCCACTACCACCACGTCGTTGAGCGATTGGGCGTTGGGCGTGATGGTCACGTCCAGCGTGGTTTTGCCGTCCAGCGGCACTTCCAGCCGGTTGTAGCCGATATAGGTGAATATAAGCGTGTCGTTGGGATCGGGCACGTCGAGCGAATACCGGCCGGAGGCGTCGGTAACGGTGCCTTTCCTGCCCGCTTTCGCCTGTACGGTAACGCCCACGAGCGTATTGCCGCCGGGATCGGAAACGGTGCCGGTGATCACCTGCCGGGGCGGCACCACGGCGATCTCAACGGGCGGCGCGGGCGCAGGTGGCCTCACGGCGCTGCTCAGCTCGTCGTAACTTAAAGCGATGCAGTCGTTCACTACCCGGTAACGTATATTTTTTGGAAGCAGCAGCCGGTCAAGCACGGCTTTCAGCATTTCACCCTGCGCGTTTACGGATACTTTCTGGCTGGCATCGATAATGCTGCTGCTGTAAATGAACCGGATGTCGGCCGATTTTTCCAGTTTTTTCAACACCTTGTCCAGGCTGATGCTGTTGACCGAAAGGTCTACCTGCCGGTCAAGGATGGCCTGGCCATCCGCCGTACCCGCATAGGTGATGCTGGTAAAGGTGAACGCTATCAATAGCTGGCTGAAGGTAATTCTCATGATTTTGCACCAGTTGACGCGATTTTGCAAATTAAATTTCATAACTTGGAATGTTTCATTTTGTTAAAAACTGAGACAAAGCAATCCCCTTCACATGCTACGTGTTAGTTCAAGGTGATTGCCAGTAACGGTCTGGAAGTGTTCGCCCACTTTCAGGCCGCTTTTTTTTGGTTGTTTGTTATGTTATCACGGTACGTTATTTTTTGGAGAAGATAATTTTATCGCCTTTCAGTTCGTAGGTGATATTCAGGGACGTTTGCAGCATCTCCAGAATATCGGGAAGATTTTGGTTAGTGAAATCCGCGTTGAGCGAATAGCTTGCGGTTGATTCGTCTTTGAGGATGATCTGCACGCCGAATTGCGCGTTCAGCCTTTTGATGACGTCGCTGACCGGCGTGTTGCTGAATGAAAGGCCGGCTTTTTCCCAAATGAGCATAGACGCCGCCGTGGACGATTCCACGTTCAGCTGCTGGTCTCCCGGCTGGTAAGTAATATGCTGGTCAGGCAGCAGCACTCTCTCGGAGCGTTTTTTGCCTGCTATCGTTACCGATACCTTGCCCGTGGCTACGGCCACTTCGGTGGAAGTTTCCCCGAAGGAACGGATGCGGAAGCTGGTGCCGAGCACTTTGGTGACGATGCCGTTGCTGTAAATGATGAACGGCCGCCGCGCGTCTTCCCGCACCTGGAAAAAGGCCTCGCCCGTCAGCCGCACCTGGCGGTTGTCCCCGCTGAACTGCTGCGAATATTCCAGCTTGCTGTCAGGGCTGAGCCATACCACGCTGCTGTCAGGCAATAACTGTTTGTGTATGCCGCCGGTGGTATTGGACACGGCGATCTCTCCACGGATGCCGCCGGCGACATTCCCGGGCGTTTGCCGCTGCAGGAACTGTATGCCGAAAACCAGCACCAGCATGGCCGCGGCGCCCGACGCCAGGTAAACGAGCCGCCGCACGGCCGCACGGCGTTTGCCCGCGCGGTGCTCCTCTTCCGCAATGTTCACCCTGATCCGGTTCCTCATCCTTTCTTTCAGCGCCTGCTGGCTGGAAAGAGACAGCGCCTCGTCCATGCCTTCGCCGGACGCCAGCGCGTCGTACCAGTCGTACAGTTCCTGCTCTTCTTCAGGCGTGCACGACTGGCTGAGATATTTTTCTATAAGCCTGTGCGGTATATCGCTTTTCATTGTCGGATGGTGGTATTTATAGTGTATGTCCGTCGAAACGGCAATACCCCCCAAACGGGAGGAAAATTTTTTTTCCGGGTGGAACGGGCTTAGTACAGTGAAACGCCCAAACCTCCAGGCGGGAGGATTTTTTTTCCGGACGGAATAGAATGGTAAAGAACGGCTTAGTAAAGGAACAGGAAAATTTCTTTCAGGCTGAGGCGCAGGGATTTAAGCGCGCGGGTGAGGTGATTTTCGACGGTCTTTTCGGAAATGCCCAGCTCTTCGGCGATCTCGCGGTTGGTTTTATGTTCGCGGCGGCTCAGCTCGAATACGGAACGGCATTTTTCGGGCAGCTGCATCACGGCTTTGGACAGCCGGTTGTTGAGATCGCTGAGCAGCACGGCTTCTTCGGTGGAATTGGGATGCTGCACCGGCAGCGCCCTGAGCGAATCGCTGTATTTTTTCCGGTTCACCTCCTTCTGTATGTAATGAAAAAGATGGTAACGCACAGCCGTAAATGCATACGCCTCAAAGGAAACGCTGATCTCCAGCTTTTCCCGCCTGAGCCAGAGACCGGTGAAAAAATCCTGCACGATGCCTTCCGACCACTCCGCAGATTTCGTTCTGCTGTAGACGGCGTTGTACAGTTTTTTCCAGTAACGGTTATAGAGTTCCTCAAATGCAGCCTCGTTGCCTTGCCGCATCAAAACCAGCATCTCTTCGTTGGTAAGTTCATGCATACCTGGCGCGTTTTGGCAATAACAAAAATATTCATTTGCAGATAAAATTTACAAATAATAAGTGTGATAACAAATCCCGCCCCGTTCGCGTAGCAAGGACGCAAAGCAAAAAAAAATGCCGCCGTTCGTTGCGGAACGGCGGCTGCCAGCGGGTATCCCGGTTTATTGTTTATCTCCATGCATCGTCATATGCTTCCTTGATCGCTTCCATCGGGTCGCCGATATTCGTTTTTCGTCCGTTCGTATGCCAGGCCACCTGCACATTGTTGGGGAAGTGCATGATCACGGTGAAGATGCCGCGGCCCTGGTCGTCCGCCCACACGCCGTTCTTCCAGAAATAATCGCCGTGTTTCCCTGTCTTTTTATTGTCGAATCCCATCAGCCGGCTTTTCATGCGCTGCAGCATTTTGGCGGACACGATCTTTCCTTTTTCCGCCGTCAGCAGCACCTGCGCCATTTCGGGCGTATTCATGAACCAGCCGCCCGCGCCGGAACCCAGGTAGGTCGTGTATTTCATCATACCGTTCAGCTGGGGCTCGGAATAGTTGTAGTACAATACCATTTGCCGGTCGGGGTTCTTGGGTGTAATCGTGCCTGCATCGTTCCAGGGGCCGATATCTATTTTCGCCCAGTCGGGCAGGCCGGAAGTTTTGAAGATCTCTTCGCGGATGTAAGTTCGGTACGCCTGCGACAGCGCTTCGTCCGCGGCTTCGGGGTCATCCGCGGGGAAAGCGTTTTTCCCTTTCGCGACATAAGGGATCAGCAAACGGCACATCAGGTAGTTCACGTTGTTGTACGCATAGAATGACTGGTCGTCGCCAAAACCGGTGGTAGCGGTTTGCATGGTCGTTTGC
>CBINIO010000293.1:0-5839 GCA_966250725.1 uncultured Chitinophaga sp. | reverse complement strand
ACCCCGAAATCCGTTTCTTTTTTGATCTTTAGCGTATTGTAAGCGCCCGTTCTGGTCATGTTTAATGGATATAACTCGCGCAAAGGTACAATAAAATAAATGGGGCGGCAGCGGCGAAAACGAACACATGATCTTATTACCACATCTGTAAACCGCTACCCAGCAAGGAATGGTACGATTATCATCTATTATTAGGTGTAACAGATTATTAATCATACCTTCGTTTCCATTTATTTTTAATTTTTACACAATGGAACAAAAATTCACAGGAACTGTAAAGTTCTTCAATGAAACCAAAGGTTTCGGCTTCATCAAACATGATGAGTCTGCTAAAGAAACTTTTGTACACGTTAATGGTCTCATTCATGAGATCCAGCAGGATGACCGCGTAGAGTTTGAACTGCAGGAAGGAAGGAAAGGCATGAATGCTGTTAATGTTAGACGCATCGATTAAGCTCGCTTAATATATCGTTTATCTGGCCGGTCTTTTGACCGGCCTTTTTTATTTTGATGACCGGTGGGCTTCAGGAAGGAAGTTTTCTAATTTAAAAAAGAATTCTATCTTAAACATACAAACCCTCGCACATGAAAAATACGCTCACTCTACCCATGAATGGCAGCGCGGCGTCGCCCGCCTGGCTTAATGCGCCTTTTCAGCTGCTGGACCCGGTGGGTAACCGGGTTTTCCTGATCCTGTTCTGCGGGGTGTTCAGTTTTCTTTTCATGTACATCTTCTCCCCTTTTAATATGAACCAGTGGTACGAGGGCGGGCCGATGACGGTCACCGGCGTGTTCTGCGCGTTCTCGCTCAGCGGCATCGCCGGCATGAGCATTTCGCAGTTCGGGCTTATCAGGCTGAAGGGGAAAAAGCCGCTCACGCACGGGCAGTTCCTCGCCTGGTTTACCGGTGAAGTAATGCTGGTGGCGCTGATCGTGAACGTGGCGAACGTGTCCATGCACGACTATCTTGACTATTCCTGGCAGGAATATACCGATACGCTCAAATATGGTTTCGGGGTGATGGCGCTGCCCTACGCCATCGCTTTGCTCTGGTTCCAGGGGAGGGCCGCCGCGGGCCGGCTGGGAAACCTTGCCCAATCGCCCTCCGCCGCACCGGAAGAGCTGCATATCCGCGACGAGTACGACAAGCTCGCGATGACGCTGCCGCCGTCCAGCCTGTTGCTGCTGAAAGCGGAGGATAATTATGTGCAGGTATATTACCGCAATGGCGGCGCGGTGAAAAAAGAGCTGATCCGCAGCTCGCTCAAAAAGCTGGAGCCGCAGCTTTCCGGGTACGGTTTCGGGCGGGCGCACCGCTCTTACATCGTCAACTATTCCCGGGTGCTGCTGTTCAAAAAAAGCAGCAAGGGCCATGTGCTCCTGATCGACGGGCTCGATGAGATCGCGGTGCCGGTTTCTTCCTCGTACCTGCCGGAATTTCAGCAGCGGTTTACGCACCCGGCGTAACCGCGGGCATTTTTTCTTCAGCTCCTCTATACGCCCCTGCCCGGTTGGCCGGGCATCGCTCTTACAGGCCAAGAGGCTTACACGCTCATTTTACCACCCTTTCAGCATCCGCCACAAACGGCGCGAAGCGCCATCACCAGCGGCAGTTTCCTTCCGTATTCACCCCAACTTCCCCCCATTCACCCCGCAAACCAACCCCTTCACCCCGAAACCTGCCCCATGGCGCCGAACACAACCGCTTTTCCCTAATATCGCTGCTACCGTTCCAACCAAAATACCCTGACCATGATCAAACCGATGCTGCTGTCAGCCTTCACTTTTTTTGCCGCCGTCACCGGCCTGCATGCCCAGCAGGTGATCTCCGGCAATATCCGCAACGCCGAAACCGGCGAAGCCATCCCCGCCGTGTCCGTCAAAGCAAAAAACAGCCCCTACGGCGACTATACCAACGACCAGGGGAATTTCCGCTTCACCGTACACGCGCCACTGCCCCTCACCCTCGTGATCAGCTCCATCGGCTACACCGCCCGCGAGATCACCGTCCAGAACACGCAGCCGCTGAAGATCACGCTGCAGCCGGCCTCCATCCTCGGCAATGAAGTGGTCGTGTCCGCCAGCCGGCACGTACAGCGGAAGATCGAATCGCCCGTCACCATCGAAAGGATCGACAACAAAGACATCATCAATTCCGCGCAGACCAGCTATTACAACATGCTGCAAGGGCTCAAGGGCGTGGATATCACCACTTCCAGCCTCACCTTCACCACCGTCACCACCCGCGGCTTCAACACCAGCGGCAACACCAATTTCACGCAGATCGTGGACGGGATGGACAACCAGGCCCCCGGTCTCAACTTCCCGCTGGGCGCTTCCATCGGGCTCACCGAGCTGGACGTGGACAACCTCGAAGTGCTTTCCGGCGCCTCTTCCGCGCTGTACGGCTCGCGCGGGCTCAACGGCACCATGGTGATGACGGGCAAAGATCCTTTCAAATACCAGGGCCTCAGCTTCCAGATAACACAGGGCGTGAACCATATTAAAAAGGGCAAAGGCAACGACCCGATGGGCCCGTCCCCCTATTACGACTGGACGCTGCGCTGGGCCAAAAAGGTCAACGAAAAGCTCGCCTTCAAGATCAACGCGCAATATACCCTCGCCAAAGACTGGCTCGCCGCCGACACCAGCAACACCAACGGCCCAGGCACAAAATATACCGACCCCAATTACAACGGCGTAAACTCCTACGGCAGCAAAACTTCCGTGGACATCAACCCTTTCCTGCAGGCCGCGCTCGCGCAGGACCCGTCGCTGGCGCCTATTATCGATCCACTGCTCGCCAAACCCTCCAACTATGTTGCCCGCACCGGCTACCCTGAATACGGCTACCTCAGCAACGAAGCCAAGCTGCTGAAGCTGAACGCCGAAGTGCGTTACAGGATCAGGCCGCGGCTGGAAGCCATCGTTTCCGGCACTTACGGCAGCGGCAACGCGGTGTACAGCAACGATACGCGTTACGCCCTTACCGGTTACAAGATCAGCCAGTACCGCGCCGAATTGCGAAGCGAACAATGGTTCCTGCGGGCGTACACTTCGCAGGAAAACTCCGGCCGCACCATCATCGCCAGCCCTACCATGCAGCTGCTCAACGAAGCCTGGAAACCCAGCTTCAACCCCGCTACGATGGACGGCTGGTACCCGCAGTACACCGGCGCCTTATTACAGGCCCTGGCTGCCGGCAGCAGTCTTGACGACGCGCACTGGGCCGCCCGCACCTTCGCCGACCAGGGACGGCCGGAAGCCGGCAGCGTCACCTTTAACCGGCTGAAAGACAGCATCGCCGGGCTGCCCACCTCGCAGGGCGGCACGCTGTTCCTCGACCGCAGCAGGCTTTACAACGCGGAGTTCCAGTATAATTTCACGAAAATGATCTCCTGGGTGGAGCTGATCGCCGGGCTCAATTACCGGCTGTACCGTCTCGATTCCAAAGGCACGCTGTTCCCGGATTACAACGGGCCGATCGACGTGGCGGAATACAGCGCCTACGCCCATCTTTCCAAAAAGCTCATCCAGAACAAACTGCGGCTGGGCGCGGCTTTCCGGTACGATAAAAATACGCTCTTCGAAAAACCGCGCATCACCACGCGCACCTCCGCCGTGCTGGAAGTGGCGAAAGAGCATTTCATGCGTTTTTCCTACCAGAACGCCTACAGCTTCCCTTCCAACATCCAGAGCCTGCAAAGTACGCTGGTGGATTACAATTCCTACGCGTCCGGCGGCTCGGGCAGGCTGCTCTACGGCGAATATCATTTCGACGAATACCCGCCCTACCTGCTCAGCAGCGTCAACGAATACCAGCGGACGAACGATCCTTCCACGCTCGAGCGTTTTAGCCCGAGGGACATCAAACCGCAAAGCGTGGACGCCTTCGAGCTGGGATACTCCGGTCTTTTCGGCGGCTGCGTGCTGGTGGACGTGCTCGGCTATTACAGCACCTGGAAAAACTTCATCGGTTATGTGAACGTCGCCAATACGCCCGGCATGGACGATATCACGGCCTTTAAGGAGCGCAGTAAATATATTTCCTATAATATTGCATATAACGGCGCGGAAAAGGTGAACACATACGGCTACGCCGCCAGCGTGAGCGTGGACCTCAGCCGCAACTTCATGACCAAAGCCAACTTTTCCTCGGATTTTCTCAAAAACAGGAACAACAGCCAGATCAATAATTTCAACACCCCCAACTGGAAGTTCAACGTGGAATTCGGCAATACGGGATTCGGGAAGAACCAGGTCTTTTCTTTCAACACCAGCCTCCGTTACCGCCCGGCGTACTTCTACGCCATCGGTTTCGCGAGCGGCACCATACCCGCCAATGTAGTGCTGGACGCGCAGGTGAGCTGCAAGCTGATCAAAGCCCGCTCCCGCATCAAGCTCGGCGCCACCAACCTGACGAACAAATATTATTACACGGGTTTTGGCAGCCCCGGCATCGGCGGGGTGTATTACGCAACGTTCGCTTACAATGTTTTTTAAAAATACAGCATCATGAGATATTCCATTCTACTGTTCGCCCTCCTCGCAGGATGCGCCGCTCCCGAAAAACAGGCTGAAGACGGCTACAAAACGCGCCTCAGCTTCGGCCCCGGCGAAGAGGCGAAGATCACGGAAGCCTTCCTGACCATGACGGACAGCAGCAGCCTCGAGCTCAAAGCAGGGGCGTACAAATTCAGCAACCTCAGCCTCGTGCAGCTGAAACACATCCGCATTGCCGGCGCGGGGCCGGACAAAACCATCCTCGATTTCTCCGGGCAAACGCAGGGCGGCGAAGGCATCCGCGTGGCGGAAGTGGACGGGTTCCTGATCAGCGGCATGACCATCAAGGATTCCAAAGGCGACCTGCTGAAAGTGAACAAAAGCAAAAACGTCACCATCACCGACCTGCACGCCATCTGGTCGGTATCCGATTCCACCAGCGGCGGCTACGGCATTTATCCCGTGCTTTGCACGAACGTGCTGGTGGAGAACTGTTACGCGCAGGGCGCATCTGATGCGGGCATCTACGTAGGGCAGTCGAACCAGGCCATTGTGCGGAAAAGCAAGGCCTACAAAAACGTAGCCGGCTGCGAGATCGAGAACACGACCAACGCCGAAGTGTACGACAACGAATTTTACGGCAACACGGCGGGCTTCCTCATTTTCGACCTGCCCGATCTCAGCCAGCGCGGCGGGCATGTGAAAGCTTACAACAATTATATCCACGACAACAACGAAAGGAACTTCGCGAAATCCGGCAGCTTCGGCACTACCTGGGGCGTTGGCAACGCGGCGCCCGGCAGCGGCGTGATCATACAGGCCACGTCGGACATCGAGCTGTACAACAACCGCGTGATCAATAACAACTCGAGCGCCATCATTCTCGTGTCCGGCTTTTTTGTGGACGATAAAGCGGGCGAAAAGATCAACGCGAATTATTTCCCCGTATCGAAGAACGTGCTGATACACGACAACACGCTGGAAATGGGGCCGAAATTCCCGGAACCGGTGTACACGCACCATACCGGCAAAATACTCGTCGCCATCGAGCAGGCCATGAAACAGCGCATCCCGCTCATCGTGTACGACGGCATTTCCACCAATGTGCTCACGCAAGGGCAACAGCTCAATCCCGACTCCATCTGCATCCGGCAAACGGGCGACAACCTGTTCGTGAACGTGGACGCGATGAACATGGGCAAACCGGAATGGAGCCCTTCTACCGATATGACCGCTTTTACCTGTAAATAACTTTTTTGTGATGAGATTTTTTGTGACCGTATTAGTCCTGTTTATGCTTACCCTTTACAGCTGCGGGCCCAAAAAGCCCGCGGCT
>CBINIO010000292.1:0-5875 GCA_966250725.1 uncultured Chitinophaga sp. | reverse complement strand
AGCCGCTGGTTCAACACCACGCTGTACCTCGATTCCCCCGGGGCGGGCGAAAAACTGGTGACGGGCAAAATTTTCCGCGACCAGCCGCTGGACGATCTGATCGAGCAGATCAACCGCCTCAACACCGCGGAGCTGTACTGGAAAAACGGTATGCTCCACGCCAAATAAGCGATGTGTAGATTAATGATAGCGACTCCATCACGCTGAGACATTAAAAAAAGCCGCTCCCGTAAGAGCGGCTTTTTGATTATTTCAACCTGCAGCAATCAAGCGGCGCTTACGGCCACCGGCACGGGTTTCATCCCCAGCGTCCGCATGAACCTGAAATGCGAGCGCACCGCGCTGAACAGCGTAGGCATGCTGTTGTACTGGATACCGAACTCCCTGCACTTTTCTTCCACGATCTTGCTGATGGCCGGGTAATGCACATGACTGATGCGGGGGAACAGGTGATGTTCCACCTGGTAGTTCAGTCCGCCCACGAACCAGGACACCACTTTATCGCCGGGCGAAAAATTCGCGGTGGTCCTGATCTGGTGGATCGCCCATTCGTTCTCGATGATCTTGTCGTCGATGCCCACCGCTTCAAATTCCGTTTCTTCCACCACATGCGCCAGCTGGAACACGATGGCGAGGGTAAAGCCCATCACCAGGTGCATGGCGACAAACCCGATCAGCCAGGCCTGCGCGCCCAGCAATACGATCGGCAGCGCGATATAAAAAACGATATACAGCACTTTGCTGCCCCAGAACATCAGATGGTCCCGCAGCTTCATTTTCTGCAAAGGCGTCCTGTATACTTTTCTTGAAAAATATTTCACGAAGTCCATGATGAATACCCACGCGAAAGAAGAGATGCCGTATACCAGCACCACGTAAAAATGCTGCACGCGGTGCATGGGCACCCATTGCTGCGAGCTGCACTGGCGCATCAGCGGGCTTTTCGCGATATCGTCGTCCACACCGTCCACATTCGTGTAAGTATGATGGATGATGTTGTGTTTTTGTTTCCAGATAAAAGCGTTGCCGCCGAGCGCGTTGAGCGTGAGGCCCAGCGTATCGTTCACCCAGTTTTTGTTGGAATAGCAGCCGTGGCAGGCGTCGTGCATCACGTTGAAGCCGATACAGGCCAGCGTGAAGCCGAGCGCGCAGCTCATCAGGATGCCGGCGGCGGCGGGCAGCGGGAAAAGCAGCAGGCTTACGTAAAGGCAGATAGCTGCGGGTATCAGCACGATAGTTTTCATGTAAAGGTGCCGGTTACCCGTTTTTTGCACGTTATTCGATTTAAAGTACTCTTCTACCGAAGCCTTCAGGGCAGGGAAGAACAGCGCGTTTTTGTTGTTGAAAGAAACTTTAGGCATGTTGTAGGTATTACCGCCGGTGTGGATAGAAAATGATGAAATTGGTTCGTCACCTGATAAACACGGTTGGCATTTATGTAATACTAGACAAAATATCCGGGAATTTGAAATATATTATCCTTTGAGAATCCTATATTATTGTTAAATGTTCGTTCCTCCGTCAATTACAAAGCCCGCGCCGGTGACATAATTGCTCTCAGGACCAGCCAGATACGCCACCATGGCCGCAACGTCCTCGGCGGCGCCAAATTCGCCGGTCGCCATGAGGGAACGCTGGTAGTCCGCGTGCGGGCCGCCCGCCGGGTTCATATCCGTGTCGATGGGGCCGGGATGCACCACGTTCACTGTAATACCTTTCGGACCGAGGTCGCGGGCCATGCCTTTGGTGAGCCCTATCAGCGCGCTTTTGCTCATGGCGTACAGCGATCCGCCCGGCGTGGGCATCCTTTCCGCCTGGCAGCTGCCGATATTGATGATGCGGCCTCCCCTGCCCATATGCGCCAGCGCGGCTTTGGCCCCGGCAAATACCGCGCGAACGTTCACCGCAGATACCAGGTCGAAGTCTTCCAGCGTGAAGTCCGTCACGTCCTTGTACACGCCGATGCCGGCGTTGCTCACGAGAATGTCCAGCCCGCCCAGCGCTTTCGCCGCACGGTCCACCGCCGCCATCACCGCATGCGGGTCCGCGCTGTCCGCTTCGATGGCAAGGCCTTTCACACCCAGGGATTCGATCGCGTTCACCACGGCTTCCGCTTTTTCGCGGGAAGCCTGGTACGTGATGGCTACATTCGCGCCTTCTTTCGCCAGTCTTTTGGCGATGGCCGCGCCGATACCGCGGCTGCCGCCCGTAACCAGGGCGGTTCTATGTTGTAATGTTTTCATGGCCCAAATGTAGACCGGAAGCGTTAATTTTGCAGGTACAGCTAAAATTGTTAAGTACTAACAAAAAAGTAAGTATGCGAAAACAGGCCTCTACAAATACCCGCAATGAAACCCTCATTCTCCGCAACTGCGGGATGGCTTACACGTTAAGCGTGATCGGCGGCAGGTGGAAAGCGACGATATTGTTCAGTTTACTGGAAGGCAGGATGCGTTACAACGAACTGCGCAAGGCGATGCCCGGCGTTTCGGAGCGGATGCTGGTGGCGCAGCTGCGGGAGCTGGAAGCGCACGGGCTGGTGAAAAGGAACGTGTTCCCGGAAGTGCCGCCGCGGGTGGAATACGATCTGACGGAACTGGGCCGCTCCACCGCGCCGATGCTGCAATGTATGTCCGACTGGGGGAACAGGCACCGCCGGAAAGGGCAGGCGGTTGCAGGGCAATAAAATCCTTTCAGAATTTTTTGGATTTGCGGATGAAATACATACCTTTGCCATCCCAAAAATGACCAATGCCGCGTTGGTCAATCGGCTAAGACGCCTCCCTTTCACGGAGGAATGACGGGTTCGACTCCCGTACGCGGTACGAAGAAGGCTCCCTGCACGGGAGCTTTCTTTTTTTTCAGACACCTAAGAACCTTGCCCGAAAGTAAGCAGGTTGCTGTCGGGATCGAGCAAAGAAAATTCCTTCTGTCCCCAGGGCTTCACTTGTAATTTACCGTTTGGATGTATGTCGACATTGTTATCCAGCATTGATTGATACAGCGCGTCTATATCGTTTGTCCTTATGTAAACCTGTCCATAGTTCTCAGCCGGATCAAGTTCTTTAAATTCAAAGAAATGAATTTGTATGCTGTCTTTTTGCACCATCAGATAAAGCTCATAGTTGTCGCTTCCAAATAATTCAAAGCCCAGCTTGTTAACATAGAAATCTCTTGTGACAGCTTTATTGCGCATCGGCAATTTAGGGTTGATGTCGGTAAGCATAATTTTTTATCAAAAGTTATGGCTTTTTTATGAAAACATGCCTGGTTCGATTGTACCGGAAATAAATCTAAATTTGGCTATTAATGACCAGTATTGCCAGGCCCCAGGCCGCGCCATACTGTCTGTTCGAATAAGCGTTGATCATTTCATGCAAGCAATTTCAGAACAAGTTAAAATCACCTACATGAAACACCTTTGCCTCCTCACCCTCCTGTCTGCCGCGCTTTTAACCGGTTGCGAAACCACGCAGCAGATCATCAACAGCCTGCCCACTACTACCACCGGGCAACCCGGCAGTTACCAGATAGCTTCCGGGTTGAAGGAAGCGCTCACCATCGGCACACAGAACACGGCCAGCCGTCTTTCCGCCCCTAACGGCTTTTTTGCGAACGCGGTGCTGAAAATACTGATGCCGCCGGAAGCGCAGAAAGTGGAATCTACCCTGCGCAATGTTGGCCTGGGAGGCGTGGTGGATAAAGCCATCCTCGCCATGAACCGCGGTGCGGAAGAAGCCGCCAAATCGGCCGCGCCGATATTTGTGAACGCCATCCGCCAGATGAGCATTACCGACGCGATCGGGATACTGCGCGGCGGCGATTTCGCGGCCACTAATTATTTCAAACAAAAAACCACGGCGGCGCTCACCACCTCTTTCCGCCCCGTGATAGAAAACGCCCTGAAGAAGGTGGACGACACCAAATACTGGTCGGATGTTTTTTCGCTGTATAACAAATTCTCCAAAACCCCGGTCAATACAGACCTCACGGCGTATGTGACAGAACGGGCCATTGCCGGTATATTCCATGAAGTAGGGCTGGAAGAGCAGAAGATCCGCAGAGACCCCGCAGCGCGCGTGACGGAGCTGCTGAAAACCGTGTTCGGAAGCCCGCTGGCGCAAAACAGGTAATTAAAAAAGCGGCAAAGGTCGCATTGCATCCTTTGCCGCTTTCATGTATATTTTCTCTTACAACCCTGCCACCACCTGCCTGAACTTCTTTGCCATCGGCGCTGAAACGGTTTCCGGCCTGAACTTTACTTTCTTCACCTTTCCATCCAGCAGCGTGCGGTACCATACCAGCGAACCCAGATAACAGCCCGCGGTATTCGCATGGTTGGCATCAAAGGCGAGCTTGCCGTTGCGCCACACATAGCCTACATGCAGGGAATTGGTCTGGTCGGGCAGCTGGCCGGCCGGCGGGGTTTCATAATTATAAGTGTTGTCTTTGTTGTAGTGCCATTTCCGGCTGGCGTCCATTGCCCTGAAAGCGTCGCCCGTCGGGATGATGGTGAGGCCCAGGTCGGCAGCGGCCTTGTGGTAGGCGGCCCTTACATGCCGGTGCATTTCTTCCGCGTTCTTTGCGCGTTCTTCCCCGTTTATTTTTCCGAAGGCCTTCGCATCGTTGCGGTAAGCCCATATCTGGTGAATGAAGATCTTCGCCTCGGGCTGCAGCGACCTGATCAGTTCCACCAGCTTGCGCGCATAAGGCTCATAAGTATCGGGATCGCCCGAAAGCAGCGAATATTGCTGGATGGTGACGATATCCCAGCGCCCGTCGGACAGCATCTCGCGAAGCGACTTGCCTTTATACGCTTTCTCGCCGGACTCCGCCAGCTTCCAGTGTCTTTCCAGCGAGCAGCCGCCCAGTTCGGCGCGGCCCAGTTCCAGCTGTATTCCCCCCTCCTCTGCCAGCTGCGGCAGAAACCTCGCGGCGTTCTGCGAAAAGCTGTTACCGATAATAAAGAGGCGTATTTTTTTATCGCTCTGCGCCTGTACCGTGATGCATATGCTCAGCAGTATAAAGAGGCCTGTTCTGAATTTTGATAACATGTGTTTTCGTTTATGCGAACGGTTAAATTATTACATACGGGCTGATAATGCAAGCCGTCCGTAATAATAACCATTAAATGTCACCGGCCTTTTTCCTGGCAAACCGCTCCTTCCTTTTGTCGCTTAAATATTTTCTTACGGGGATATCATAGGCTATCATCACCACGTACGCCGCTCCCACCAATAGTATCACCCCGGCTATAATGATGAAAGCCAGCTGCACATTGCCGGGCTTATGCGTGGTATAATAATTACCGAAGATCCACAATGCGGCATAGTGCGTCATGTACAAGGGATAGGAGATCTTCCCGGAAAATGCGCAAAGCTTCTCCAAGCCGGGGTTTAACGCTGAACCAGCGCCTAAGGCGATCAGCAGGGGAAAGTAAAACAGTACTGTCAAAGGTTCCGTCAACCAGCTCCAGCCGGAGTAGGGCATGAGAAAGGCGAGGAATAATAGCATGGAAAGACCGGCAAACCCCAGCCTGTTTTTGATGATCCAGTTGGAGCGGTAAATAAGCAGTCCCGCGAGGAAAGAATACGATATCCGCGCGCCGCCGTCCCAAAAGGTGGGGCCGCTCCAGCCGCCCAGCAAATTGCCGGAATGGTAGCTTACATAGCAGATCGCCGCCGCGGAAATGACCGTCAGCAAAATCAGGTAGCCGCGTTTGAGCTTACACAGCACAAACGCATAAACGATATTGGCGACATATTCCCAAAACAGCGACCACGACGGCGCGTTGAGGCCGAACAGGTTAAACCCGCGCTCGCCCATCACCGGGAAGGGAATAAGCAGCGCCGAGCACAAAAATACCAGGATGATC